>DASTVU010000598.1:0-9040 GCA_035758935.1 Pyrinomonadaceae bacterium
CGGTCGCTTTCCGTTCCTTGCTCGAGCGGAAGCAAAGATATGTTCGAGATTGGGAGTGCGGCGAGCGGAAATACACGCACTCGAGACCAGCGAGAGTGCGATCAGAACTAAGAGTAAATGTCGCGAACGTTCAATTGGAGGTTTAGTCAACTGGCACCGTCCAACGACGATTTATGAGGCTCGCGACAAATCCTGCGCCAAAACCGTTGTCGATATTGACTACAGTTACATTTGAAGCGCAGGAGTTCAGCATACCAAGCAGTGCCGCGACACCTCCGAAAGATGCTCCATATCCGATGCTGGTTGGCACAGCTACGACTGGAACACTTACGAGGCCACCAACGACAGACGGCAAAGCACCTTCCATTCCCGCTGCGACGATCACAACACGTGAACGCTGCAACAGACTGCGCTCCGAAAGCACCCGATGGATTCCGGCGACGCCAGCGTCCCAGATACGCTCGACAGTGTTGCCCATTGTTTCGGCAGTCAGCGCGGCTTCTTCCGCGACCGGGATATCACTCGTACCGGCCGTCACCACTGCGATCGAGCCAACTCCCTGATTGGTTTTGTCACGACGAATGCGCACCAACTTCGCAGCTTCATGCCACTCAGCGTCGGTAACAATGTTACGAATTTCACCAAAAGTGCCTTCGTCTGTGCGAGTGACGAGAATATTCGGCGAGCGCTGCGTGAGCTTTTCAACGATTCCGACAACCTGCGCGCGAGTTTTGCCGCCGCCAAATACCACCTCGGGAAAGCCCTGGCGGGTCGCGCGGGAGTGATCGACGCGTGCATAGCCGATGTCTTCAAAGTGTAGATTCTTAATGCGGTCCAGGGCTTCGCTGGTTTCCAGTTCGCCACTCTTAAAGGCGGAAAGTAGCCTGGCTAATTCATTCAGATCCATCGGCCCCAGCATGCCACAAAAATCGATACAAAGCATATCCACAGATCACACAGATTGTTTTCATTGAATCTGCGTAATCTGTGGATTCGTATCAGATAGTGGTTTTTGTGAGCAGTGTGCTTTTTTGGCAATATCTGGCAATATCTGACTAGGCCGTGTCCACCGTAATCAAAAACACTCGACTAACGCTGGAGATGATCAAGATCGAGCACACGCTCTTTGCGTTGCCGTTCGCATTTCTTGGCGCGGTGCTGGCTGCTGGCGGGCTACCCACTGCCTGGCAGATTCTCTGGATCGTGGTCGCAATGGTGGGAGCGCGATCGGCTGCGATGGCGTTCAACCGAATCGCAGACAGAAACTTTGACGCGAAAAACCCGCGGACGGCTTCAAGAGCGTTGCCGGCAGGCTTGTTATCGGTCGGATTTGTCTGGCTATTCACAATCGCCGCGGCGGCGTTGTTTCTTCTGGCTGCGGCGATGTTGAATCGTTTGACACTGATCCTGTCTCCCGTAGCACTCGCCTGTGTGCTGTCTTACTCCTTCACCAAGCGCTGGACGCAGTTTTCGCATCTCGTCCTCGGCGCCTCTCTTGCGATTGCGCCTACCGGCGCGTGGATCGCTGTGCGCGGTGAGATCGGGAGTCCTGTGCCGCTGTTGCTGTCGCTCGTGGTGTTGTTGTGGACGGCGGGATTTGATGTGCTGTACGCGTGTCAGGATTACGATTTTGATCGTCATGAAGGACTGAGATCCATTCCGGCGCGTTTCGGAATCGCCCGTGCGCTCTGGATCGCACGCGGGCTTCATGCTGCGGCTTTTCTCGGCCTGGTTTGGCTCTTTGTGATTACGGGCCTCGGGCCGGTCGCTTTCGCCGGAGTGATCGCCACCGGTGCATTACTTGTGTATCAGCATCGACTTGTTCGTGCCGACGATCTGAGTCGCTTGAACGCCGCTTTTTTCACTACTAACGCTTTTGTAAGCGTCATATTGCTGGCCACTTTCGGAAGCGCTGTTTTCCTCAACAAATAGATTGAGTGATTGAAATGACTTTTTCACATGACGACAAACTGAACGAGATTGAGAAAACCGTCACGAGCGGTAAGCGCCTCTCATTCGAGGACGGTCTCGCGCTTTACGCCACTGACGATCTGCCAGGACTCGGTAAGCTGGCGGACACGGTGCGACGACGAAGACACGGTCGCACGACCTATTTCAACGTCAATCGCCATCTCAACCCGACAAACATCTGTTACGCCGACTGCAAGTTTTGCGGGTTCTTCCGCACACCGCGACAGCCTGACGCCTACACCCACAACATCGACGACAGTTTGAAAGTTGCAGCGCAGGCAGTTGCTGAAGGCGCCACCGAGTTGCACATCACCGGCGGACTCAACACAAAACTTCCTTTCAGCTACTTTACCGATCTGCTTTCGTCGTTGAAGAAACAGTATCCGCAGTTGCATCTGAAGGCGTTCACGATGGTCGAATTCGATCACTTCGCACACTTCTATAAGATGTCAGACGAAGAAGTTATCAAGCAGTTGATCGATGCGGGTTTGGATTCATGTCCGGGCGGCGGCGCGGAGATCTTTCGCGAACCAACTCGCTCGATGATTTGTGCGCACAAATGCAACGCGGAACGCTGGCTCGAGCTTCAGGGAAAAATTCACGCAGCAGGACTAAAGACCAACGCCACAATGCTCTACGGCCATATTGAGTCGATCGAAGACCGTGTCGATCACCTCGTCAGACTTCGCGAGCAACAGGAGAAATCAGGTGGTTTTCAGTGCTTCATACCGCTCGCGTTCTATCCACCGGACACACAGTTGGCCCACTTGCCTGGTCCATCCGGCGTTGATTCGTTGAAGACGATCGCAGTCTCGCGTTTGATGCTCGACAACTTCGATCACATCAAAGCCTACTGGGTGATGCTCGGCAAACGGCTGGCCCAGGTAGCGCTACATTACGGCGCCAATGATATCGACGGCACGATCACAGACGGCGGCGAGCTGACAATAAGCTACTCGGTCGAAGCAAATAACGAGGTAAAGATGAGTAAGCAGGAACTCATTGGACTAATTCAAGAAGCAGGGTTTGAGGCGATTGAGCGCGACACTGTCTACAACCGAATCGAACGTGACAGCGTCAGCATGGTCTAACAATATTTATGTCAGAAACTATCACACTTGCACATTCACCGGATTCCGACGACGCGTTCATGTTCTATGGACTGGCGACGCACAAACTGAACACAGGGGATCTGAACTTCGAACACCTTCTCAAAGATATTCAAACTCTGAATGAGGAAGCGATGCGCGGAACATACGACGTCACCGCCATCAGCTTTCATGCTTACGCGTACATTCATGAGAAGTACGCGCTGCTTCCTCATGGCGCCTCGATTGGTGATAACTACGGACCGATCGTCGTATCTCGCGAGGCAGCCACACCTGACGACATCCCGAATCTCAAGATCGCGATTCCGGGAAAGTTGACGAGTGCTTTTTTGGCGCTCCGGATCTTCAATTCGGATTTCAAGTATGAGGTTGTCCCTTTCGACAAGATCATCGATGCCGTTCAGGATGGAACCTGTGACGCCGGCTTGCTGATTCACGAAGGCCAACTGTTTTATGAGTCGAAGGGTTTGCACAAAGTCCTCGACCTCGGCGAGTGGTGGCACCAGCAACATGGACTGCCGCTGCCGATGGGTGGCAATGCCATTCGTCGCGACCTTGGAGACGACCGGATCAGGGAAGTTTCGAAACTGCTGCGCGAGAGCATCAACTACTCGCTCACGCACCGCGATGATGCGCTCCAGTACGCGATGCAGTTTGCGCGAGACATGGACCCGGAGTTGGCGGACAGATTTGTGGCGATGTGGGTAAACGACCTGACGTTGGACTACACCGAGCGGGGTCGGGAAGCCGTCCGCCTGCTACTGGACGAGGGCTACAAGAAGAAAATCATTCCCCATCCGGTCCAGGTAGACTTTGTCGCATCCTGAAAATCTGTAAATCCTGTCAAAAAATGACCCGGATCCCAGATCTGCTAAGTGTAATTGTGTATAGTAGGTCTTGATTTGATAGCTGGGGTGTGCGCGGTGATTTTATTAAGCCACCCCGCCCAGAAGGGGCAGCTAATCACCGCGCACATCATCGACCTCAGACCACGTAAAACCAAGCTCCTCCCAAAGCTTGGTTTATCGCCCGCGCCGTGTAAGCAACGCCGCCGCTCGGCGTCACGTCTGCGCTCCCGCGCCGTAAAGCTTCACGGTTTTTGGACGAGTGCCTGTTGCCGACATGAGGACCTTGAGAAACTTTATTTTTCAAACTAGCTGAGCCCGCGATTTTTCGAGGTCAACCGGGCTTCTTTTCAGTGAACAACGTGCCGCTAGTTAAGTTATAACTTATTCTAGTAAAGGAACCTTACACTAGATGCAAGATTTTTTGCAACAGGAAAATGGCGGTCGGGCTTCGACGGGCTCCCGGCAGCCCCAGGAGCTGGCAACAGGATTCTCTGATTCAGGCATCTGAGGACAGTCAGTTTTCACCTAAACGCCTGAAATTTGAGAATGAAGAAAGCATTTATGAAGACTCCTCCGCTCCTTGCTACGCTGGTCCTTTTAGGCTTTTGCGCCTTTTCCGTCTCGGCTCAGACCAATGGAAATGCCGGGATGGACCCCGCTGAAATCGACCGTATTATTCGAACTTTCACCGCCAAGGAAGCACAGTTTCGCAAGGCCCTTAATACTTATTCATTCAAACGCGACGCCCTGATTCAGAGCATCGGCATGGGCGGTCAGGTGATCGGTGAGTATCACCGCGTTTCGACTTTTACGTTCGACGACCAGGGAGAACGATTCGAGAAGATTAGCTTCTTCCCAATGTCGACGCTGCCGGAGATTACCCAGGAAGACGTCGACGATTTGGGAGGTGTCAATCCATTCGCCCTGGAACCCAGCAAGATTGACCTTTACAACTTTCGATATGCGGGCAAAGAAAAGATCGACGAACTGAACCTCTATATATTTGATGTAACACCGAAAGTCATGCCCAATCCCAAAAAGATAAAAGATCGACTCTTTTCAGGGCGCATCTGGGTTGATGAACAGGATCTGCAGATTGTGAAAACGAAGGGAAAGGGTGTTCCCGAGACGAAAAACAATAAGTTTCCGACTGTCGAAACTTATCGCGAACATATCGATGGGCGGTTTTGGTTTCCCACCTACTCTTACGCCGATGAGGAACTCATTTTTGAGAATGGTGGTTCAATTCATGTGCGCATGAAGGTGCGATATTTGGACTTCGCCGAGAGTAGGGCAACACTGAAAGTTACAGAGATTGGTGAGAACGACGAGCCGGGCAGCGCGGGTAGCGGCGTGGCGAAGCCGATCGAGGGTGGGGCTCTGGATTCAAAAGCCGCATCAAAGCCAAAGCCAGTCGTCAGCGAAGAGATGAAGCGGTTGAAGGCTACGGGCCGAGTGACGGTTCGTGTGCTCGTGGATGAGAACGGCAAGGTTGTCTCCGCCGTGGCGCTGAATGGCGTGGCCGTTCTCCGTGAAGCCGCGGAAGCTGCGGCACGACAGGCGACGTTTCAGCCAACGGTGAAGGATGGGATTACCGTGAGGGTAACAGGAACTCTAACATACGATTTCTAAGAGGAGCGGTTAGACAGGATTTACAAGATGTTTCAGGATTCATCTTGTAAATCTTGTCAATCCTGAAATCCTGTTTCTAACTCAGCAGCGACCGCAGCCCGCACATCCGCTATCAACCGATCGATATCCTGATCAGTTTTTATATCCACAGTCGCAACTGGCGGCAGCAGGACCATCTCGATAATTCCTGAACTAGCCTCACCAGTTCCCTTACCCATCAGCACATCTGAATTCTTGATCGCCACTGGCACCACCGGCACACCAGCTTCTCGTGCCATGTAGAACGCGCCCTTCTTAAACGGCAGTAGCTCACCCGGCTTCGCGCGAGTTCCCTCAACAAAAACCGCAAACGACACGCCCGACTTGATCCGCTTCGCCGCAGCTTCAGTAGTGCGTATCGCACTGTCGCGATTCGAACGATCGATCGCCATCACATTAACAAACCCCATCCCCACACCGAGGATCGGAACCTTCAACAACTCTTTCTTCGCGAGGACACCGATTCGTCTTCCCGTGTAAACGAATATCGCTGCGGTATCCAGATAGGAACGATGATTCGAGACAAAGACGTATGTCTGCTTTGGATCGAGGTGTTCGAGCCCTCGCACCATCACACGCACACCACTCAGAAATAGCCATGCACGCGCGCCAAAGGACGCCCACGGATAGACGAGGTCGTGCTTGTTCACTAGCCAGGCAAACAATAGGATTGGCGGCGCAAGGATCAGGAGCAGCGCTCCTGCGACAAACATCGACCACCAGTAATGCAAACGGCGCATAAAACGTGGACGCACTCTTGTGCTAGACTCCTGCGCCATAGCTTTCTCGTTAATCCGGTTAAAATTTGTAAATCCTGTCAAAAGGAACCTCTGGAATGCAGCGCCATCGAATAACGACCTACCTCGCACTAATTCTCTTTATTGCTGCGTTCGCGGCAACATCATTCGCGCAACAACCCGCACTTCAATCGCCCGCGATCCCTTCACCAAAATCCGTCCTCGGATTCACACCGGGCGACGATCGGACTATTGCCGGCTGGTCACAGATAACAGACTACTTCGAACGACTCGATCGCGCATCAGATCGCGTTCTGGTCCAGTCGCTGGGCCAATCGACCCTCAAGCGACCTATGATAGTAGCGTTCATTAGTGCGCGTGAGAATATACTGGCTCTGCCGAAATACAAAGAGATCCAGCAACAACTCGCCGATCCGCGTAAAGTCACCAACGATCTCCAGCGCGACCGCCTGTTTGCAAATGGAAAAACAGTCGTCGCCATTTCCTGCTCGATCCACTCAACGGAGATCGTCGCCTCTCAGATGTCGATGCAACTCGCCTATGAGCTTGCGACGGCGCAGGATGCCGAGACACGCGAGATTCTTCAAAACACGATACTGCTTCTGATTCCATCGCCTAACCCCGACGGCATCGACATTGTCACTAACTGGTATCGCAAAACACTCGGCAGTCCATACGAAGGCCGAGAGCCACCCGAGCTTTATCACCATTACGCCGGTCACGACGACAATCGCGATTGGTTCATGCTCAATCTGAAAGAAACACAACTGATCACGCGCCTGCTCTGGCACGATTGGTTTCCGCAGATTGTCTACGACGTACACCAGCAAGGTTCGAATGGCTCGAGATTTTTTATTCCGCCATTTTACGATCCGCCGAATCCAAACATCTCGCCAGTGCTCCTCAGACAGGTTGGATTGATCGGCCACAAGGTCGCCGCCGACCTGCAAGCCGCGGGCTTCAAAGGTGTTTTGACAAACGCTCTTTACGACACGTGGTGGCACGGCGGCTTCCGCACCGCACCATACTTTCACAACTCGATCGGAATTCTTTCGGAGGCCGCGAGTGCGCGGCTCATGACGCCGACCACAGTCACGACCGAACAACTCGCAAGGGCCAGTACGCGTGGCATGCGCAACGCCACTGAAGCAATGACAAACTTTCCGGATCCATGGCCGGCCGGACAATGGCGCCCGCGCGACATCATGAACATGGAAATGATCGCGGCGCGTTCGATTCTCGAGATGGCGTCGAAGTTTCGCGCCGAGTATCTCCGTAACTTTTTTGAACTCGGTCGAAAGAATCTTGAACTACCACTCAACAAGGGAGACACCATCGCGTACCTGATCCCTGCCGGACAGGCGCGTGATGAAGCGGTAGCGAAATTGGTTGGCAGTTTAATAGACCAGGGCGTTGAAGTCTTTCGTCTCGATCACGAGTTGCACGTCGTGCTACGCCCGCAGATTCTTCAACGAACGAACGCTTCTGGGGAAAAACTCGGCACGTACAGGATCGGTGGATCGTTGAGTGCGATGCAGGAAGTGCCTGCCGGTAGTTACATCGTATTTCTCACGCAGCCTCAGCGTTACAACGTCGTTGCCCTCTTCGAGCCGCAGATCTATCCAAACAGGCTAACATCGCTTGGTGAAGCCGAACGCCCGTACGACGTCGCCGGCTGGACGCTGCCGCTGCAAATGGGTGTTGAAGCGCCCGCTGTTATCACAATTAAGGAAACCGCGAACGAGCGCAAGTTGACGCTTCTCAAAGATCCAAACGAAGTGAGAGCCGATCTCGCCCTCGCGTTAAAAAAGGGAGACGAGTCACCAATCAAAAACCCATTGAAGCAACCGGTCCGCGTGGGAATTTACAAAGGTTCAATGGGCAACATGGACGAAGGTTGGACACGATTCGTGTTCGATACTTTCAACGTTCCGTATGCCTCAATACGCGACGTCGACATGAGAAAAGGAGCACTCAACTCGAAATTCGATGCGGTGGTTTTTGCATCGCAGGCAGCCACACAAATTATCAATGGCAATGCGTCTGGGACTATGCCCGCTGAGTACACAGGTGGCATCAGCGAGTCCGGTGTAAAGAACTTGAAAGAGTTTGTAAACAATGGCGGGATGATGATCTGTTTTGACAACGCTTGCGACCTGGCGATCAAGGAATTCAATCTGCCGCTTCGAAACACGCTCGCGGGCGTCCGATCTTCGGAGTTTTACTGTCCCGGTTCGATCGTGGCGCTCGATGTAGATAATAAGCATCCCATCGCTGCGCTGTTGCCCGAGACTTTGCCGGCGTACTTCATTAACAGTTCGGCGTTTACTGCAGCCTCAGATGCGAACGTACGTGTCATCGCTCGCTACGCAAAAGAGAATGTGCTGCTGAGTGGGTGGCTGCTCGGTGAAGACAGGCTGCGAGGACAAATTGCCCTCGCGGAGGTGGGTGTAGGGAAGGGCCGCATCGTCCTATTTGGCTTCAGACCGCAGCATCGCGGCCAGTCGTGGGCAACCCTGCCCCTAATCTGGAACGCCCTCTCCAGCGCCACTGCGAGCACATCGGAATAGCGCGCACGATCGATGCCATTGTAGGGGCGGCCCTCCGTGGCCGCCCTCGGTTTAAAAACATATTCGCCAAACCGAGACTGTCGACATTCGAATCCTTATGTAAACCGAGGGCG
>DASTVU010000599.1:0-2469 GCA_035758935.1 Pyrinomonadaceae bacterium
GGGCCGCCCCTACAGTACGTTCCGAATTCAACAAGATGCCGAGGTTGTTAACAGCGAACGCTTTACTACTGTCGCTAGCGCTCATTGTGTTTGCGCAACTTGATCGCAAACTCACCGCTTCAGAACAAACACTCGTCGATGGATCGAAGCACGCAATTCTCGAGACTGGTATTTCCGAATCGTACTTCAACGCGCACTTCAAGCTTCTGAACGTGATCGATAAGCCGTCCGACCGGCGCGTAGTCTGGCAGTTTTCAGTAAATCAATATCAGGCAGTTTTGAACGACGCGATTGGCTACTACACAGACGGCGCGAAACGCGTGAACACACACAGCATTGCGAAGTCTTTGGGCCAGACTACCGAGATCCCGCGCACCATCTCGCGCACAAGAGCGTTACAGCTCATGAAATCTTGCATCGGCAACTTCGACAATCCTCAAGTCGAATATGGTCCAGTGAACGGGCGAGCAGAGCTTCTTCTCGTTGCAAATGCGCGTCAACGCGCTGAAAGCAAGAGCGAGCGCGAACGAGAACGCGAGCGAGCCCGTGAAGATCGCGAGAAGCGAAAAGCGGCTGCTGCCGGCACTGACGTCGTCGAATCGGAAGAAGACGAAGGTGAAATTAAGCCGCTGTTATTCGGTGCGATTAATCTGCAAACCGGCAAGTGCACTAAAGGTGCGGGCATGATCGCACCATAAATTTAGAACTCGGAGGATGAAATGGGGTGGCAGAGTTTGAGTAAACTCAAATCGATTTTGTGCGTGGCATTGTTTGTTCAGATGGCATTCATAAACAGCAGTGCTCAGCAGAAAAAACGTGTCGCGGATCAACCAACTGCACAGGAAGAAACGGCACAGATCAAATCAAACTCGATACGAGTAGTATCGACATCGGTTGTAAATGTGCGTTCACTCGCATCGTCAACCATTTCGTCAAAAAGCACGAATCAGAAAGCGGCTAAGCAATCCGTGCAGACGCCGACGTTACAGACAATGCCGGTACCGGGATCGATTGCTGAGGTCGACACTCCGAGTGCTCCTTCTGCTAATAACCAACTAATGAGCGCGCTTGATGTCCCCCAAGCCCTGGCGTCATCACCCGCACCTTCGCAAAATTTTCAGGGCGCGATCGACGAAGCCGTTGGTGGTGGTCCATCAGGCACGTTTACCATCCCGCCCGATACGATGGGTGCTGTTGGGCTCGATAAAATAATCTCCTTTCTCAACAACAACCTTGTGGTCCAGGATAAAGCCACCGGAAGTGTTTTGAGTCTAGTGGGAATTACTTCGTTTTTTAGCTCCACTGGCGCGGCTAACGTCTTCGACCCGCGTGTGCTTTACGACGCTTACAACAATCGCTGGATTCTGGCGGCCGTCTCCAATGCGCAAACTGCGAATTCATCGATCATTGTCGGCGTTTCAAATACGCCCGATCCCCAGGGCGCTTTTACCTTGTTTCGATTTATCGTCGGCTGTGCACCGGGTTCACCTGGTTGTAACGCACAGGGCGGGTGGGCCGACTTCCCGATGCTTGGTTTCAATAAGAACTGGCTCGTCGTGACGTGGAATCAGTTCACTATTAACACCCTCGCGTTTACCGATGGCCGTGCTCTCGTGATTGACTACCCGACCGCTCGCACCGGCACTGCCAACGCGACATTGTTCACCGGTGCGACAGCTGCAATTGGCGGCTTTTGTTTACATCCGGCGACGACCCTCTCGTCAACGGAAGAAACGCTCTACCTTCCCACGCACCTCGGTAGCGCTGGAGCCACGTACAGGCTCCACACTATTACCGGAACTCCAGTGGCGCCCGTTTTCAATGTCGATCCGGCCAATAGAACACGTCCCGGCGGCGGCTGGACACAACCGGGCGGCGACGCTTTGCCGCAGCAGTGTGTTCCCGGAGTCGGCGCTCCCACGCAAACGTGTCCGGCAACAATCAGGCGCATTGACGTCGGCGATGCTTTCATTCGTTCGAGCGTCGTCTTCCGCAATGGGAAGATTTATTACCCGCAGACTATCGCCTTGCCGGCGGGTGGCCTAACCACCAACTCTCGCTTCGTCGCCCAATGGACCGTCTTGAATAGCAACGGCACTTTCTTTGACGGCGGACGCGTTGAGGATGCAACCGCAACCCTCATCAACGGCGGAAAGAATTACGGCTACCCAAGCATCAGTGTTAACAAGAACAACGATGTCCTGCTCGGATTTTCGGAGTTTGAGTCAGACGATTATGCCGACGCGGGTTACGCCTTCCGGCTGGGAAGCGATGCTGCGGGCACAATGCGCGACCCCGTCATCTACAAAGAGGGCGAGGATTATTACCAGAAGACTTTCAGCGGCACGCGCAATCGTTGGGGTGATTACAGTCACTCGGTTATCGATCCGGTTAACGACCGTGACCTCTGGACCATTCAGGAATATGCAATGCTGCGCGTAGGCACAACCGGACAGGGCTCAAACGATT
>DASTVU010000600.1:0-4058 GCA_035758935.1 Pyrinomonadaceae bacterium
CTTTCAAGTAATCCCACAGGACGATCCTGCCGTTGTCGTACGAGGCTGCGAGTGTCGCGCCATCATCGCCGAACGATAACGTTACTGGGCGGCCATCGAAATTGAGCGAACTGAGCCTGCGTGGGTGCGCCTTGTCGGAGATATCCCACACCGCAATTGCGGTGGGCTCTACCTCCGAGATGTTCCATGGCTGGGTGGCTGATTCCCCAATAGCGAGGGTGCGTCCGTCATGGCTGACGGCGCGCGGCGCGCTAAGAGTGTGTTTGATGTCAACGCGTATTTCATTCGACCGTCCGGCGTAAACATTTCGGAGGCCGATGTATTCACTCGACACATCGGACAGCAATTGCAGCCCAAACTCGCCCGCGGGAAACTCAGGCCGAATCTCGCCCGGCGGGAGCGGCTCGTAGCGACCACGCACCTGTCTCCATAGTCTGCTCGCAGTGTCACCTTCACTTTCGGAACCGGAGGCGGCATACAGCAGCCCGGTGGTCCTGCCGAAGACGAAAGCTCTCGGGTATTTGACTCCTGCCAACGACTGACGCAACCGCGACTCGCGTCCCATGTCCCACGACGCTAGCAAACCATCGCTGCTTCCCATAGCGATCATCCCGGTATCGTCTACCGGGATTAGCGCACTGATGCCTGGCTTAAAAGCCCTGGTCCAAGTTGCCGGGTTCCAGATGTCCCACAGCTTTATTTCGCCGTTGCGCTTGGCCGTCACCATATACGTGGCTTCGGAACCGTTCAGGCTGTTTTGGAAAAGGGCAACGTACGAACCGGCGTCAGGGTGGGAATTGTTTACGAGTTTCGCCTCCTCTTCACTCAGATCCCAGACGGCGACGTCACCGCCGTTGGCAGCAACTGCAAGATACTTTCCGTCCGGACTTAACGACAGGCTTGCAGTGATGTGGTCAACACCGGTCCACTCCTTTGGGTGTCGCACCCAAGTAGCTGGCCTGTCCAACGCATCGATGTACCAGAGGGCCACACCGCGATTGAAGCCGATAGCGATCATCTTCGTTGCGGAGTTGGCGGTCAGCGAACGCGCGATGCCGAATTCTTCCCTGGTTACGTCAGGTGGAACAACAAGGGTTTTGACAACAGGCTGCGGCGCGGCCTGGTCCAGGTGCAGCAATGCGATCTGCTGCTGTCGTCTGAAAGTACTTGCGTCGGCGACAGTGACGAGGAGGTTGGGAGTGGCGAAGACAGGCGTGACCTGAACGGGAATGTTGACGTCTGTGAGGGAGTCGATAGACACGCGCTCAACGACCTCGTATTCCTCATCGCGTGTCTCAACCTCCCATACGGTCAACTTCCCACCCAAATCATCTGCCGCGCACAGTGAGCCAGCGGGTGCGCAGGTGACGCGCACGCCGTAATTTTTTTTTGCCGTGGGTTCGACCCGCTTGACGACGCGTTTGCGCGCCGCGTCCCAGAAGAGGATAAGTCCCGTGTCGTCGGATGAGACCAGCACTGCACCATTGTGACAAGAGGCGAGGCTCACTATGGGGTTCGGGTTTTCGCGTGCCACGCCGACGAGGTTGGGATACTGTTCAAGACTTGCAAGTAAGCTTCCGCGTGCCTCCACAGTGGGGTGGATGCGGTAGGCCTTGACGCTCTCTGACAGCGCGTGATCAGGTTCAGTCGCTCCGAAGCGCATGGCAGATGTTGCTTTAGCGCGCGACAATCCGATTGTCTCCTGCAAACGAGCGTTGGCCGTTGCCTTCGCTTCCAGTTCACGTGCGACTTGCTCACGTTTGACGGCTTCGCCTGCACGTCCCTCCGCGATGCGGGCGTCGTCAGCCGCCTTGTCAGCCCGCACTTTCTCCTTGTCGGCGTCGGCGCGTGCAAGGTCGGCGGCGTCCCTCGCCTCACGCGCTGCTTTGCGCCCGCTCTCCGCCTCACTTCGTGCTTTGTCTGCCGCTTCGCTGGCTGCGTTCGCCAGGACGAGTTGCTTCCTGGCATAGACACCAGCCCCGACTCCCGCCAGAAGTAGTAGAGCAAACACGATCGCCATGCTAATCGCTGCGCGGCGTAGTCGCTGGTTACGGCGCGTGTAGTTGAACTGCTTCTCGATGCGACTGACGACAGATGGCGATGGCTCGCCGTCGTCGAGCGCGGTCGGATTCTTTTCTGGTTCGGGAGCGATGCCTTCAATCAGCGAATACCAATTAGCTCGGTAGATTGAGCCATCGAAATCTATGGGGACGATAGAAGACTTTCGGCCCGTCTCGAGAAAGTTCCTGACCTCGTCCGTGATGGTCTGCCGGCTTGCAGCTCGGTCGGTACCGACAACGACGAGCATGGCGCACGACTTGAGCTTGCGCAGCAGCATGTCAGGAAGTTCTTTGTTGGGATCGGTGCCGAGCTTGTCGATGAAGCAGGAGAAGCCCTTCTTCGTCAGCTCGTCGGCAAGACCGGCGGCGTAGGTGCTCGCGTCGAGGCGAGTGTACGAGATAAAGATATCGTCGGCGGCCAAAGACCTGAATGGCATGTTAGTCTCCTCTGGCCTGCTGGGAACAGGCGCAAGGTGTTGTAGTGCTGGTCATCCTCACTTCAATGTTTGGCTGTGTCAATGTATTTCTGGAATGTATAGTTGGACCCGTGGAGGGACGTTGTGGCGCGAGTAATATGGTTCATGGAATCGTTGTTACTGATGGAGGCAGAGGCCAAATCTTTGGTCAGCGGGAAAAATCGCTCATATGAACTATCGTTAAAAGAAGAACTGTTAAAGATACTTGCAGAGATCGAGTTGTTATACGGCCCGAGAGATCATTCATATGAAATGCTTGAGCCTCGCATCACTGAGTGCTTTTACGGGCATCCCAGAGTTTACCCTTTCCGAAAGGTGAGAATATGTCTTACGCGCCAAGCGAAGACATCAAGATTTTTCGCAGCGTACGAACTGTCTCATGAAGCGGTGCATGTGCTGAGCCCCGCGTCGATTCGTGTAGTGCGTGGCACCCTCCTGGAGGAGGGCCTCGCGACATATTTCTCCTTTAAATACATGAAACGCGTTTATGGGATTCGGTACAACACTACTGGTTATCGTTTGTATGATGATGCTTACCGGGCCGTATGTACTCTCCTGGCTAAGAACAAATTCCTGATCAAGGAGTTGAGGACTCATGAACCAGTAATCTCAAAAATTGATGAGAAGCTGCTGGTTGAAGTGGGTGGTGCTAAGCCAGAGCTTGCGAAGTTTTTATGTCAGGATTTCTGGAATATTTGGGAGCCGCCAGTGTC
Source organism: Pyrinomonadaceae bacterium (assembly GCA_035758935.1). Taxonomy (GTDB): domain Bacteria; phylum Acidobacteriota; class Blastocatellia; order Pyrinomonadales; family Pyrinomonadaceae; genus PSRF01. The sequence goes on from DASTVU010000600.1 coordinate 3,250, forward strand.
GTCGAAAGAACGCGCTACAAAACACGCTCAATTCTTCGCCAGGGGAGTGCAATCTTTGTTTCGTGAACGTTCAGTTGCGAGGTAATGTAAAAGTATGAACAAGAAGAAAGACATATCAGCGGCGCAACGTAAAGAACTACTGAGCGCTTTGCAGACGCGTTTTGAGAAAAACATGAATCGCCATAAAGGTCTTGAGTGGGCCAAGGTGCAAGCAAAGCTCGAAGCCGATCCTAAAAAACTGTGGTCGCTGAATGAAATGGAGAGTACCGGCGGTGAACCGGATGTTGTTGGTCATGACAAGAAGTCGGGCGAATACGTTTTCTACGATTGTTCAGCGGAAAGTCCTAAAGGCCGCAGAAGTGTTTGTTACGACCATGAAGCGCTTGAGGCGAGAAAAGAACATAAGCCTCAGAATAGCGCTGTCAATATGGCGACTGACATGGGCATCGAACTGTTAACAGAAGACCAATATCGCGAGTTGCAGCAGCTCGGCAATTTTGATTTGAAAACATCGAGCTGGGTGAAGACACCTTCTAATATTAGAGAGCTCGGTGGCGCTCTGTTTTGTGATCGCCGCTACAACCAGGTCTTCCTCTATCATAACGGCGCCGACTCCTATTACGCCGCACGAGCGTTCCGTGGCTCGCTAAGGGTCTAGAATTTTCTGTGTGAAGTCGTGATGGGTGAAATTAGATCGGCTTAAAGTTGATTGGTGGCTTTGCCTCTCAAAGTCATTGTTGGACGAGGTCAGTACCGTAACGCGGTAGCGTCGGGTCGACGTTGTACATCGTAACCGGGGAATATTTGCA
>DASTVU010000601.1:0-12312 GCA_035758935.1 Pyrinomonadaceae bacterium
CACGTGAAAATGCAGCGACTCAAATTTCACGTGACAGGAGCGTGACAAACGAAAAACGGCAAGCACTCGACTCGCCGTACGTCGTTGATAACATTGGTAGCGGGGGGCGGGATCGAACCGCCGACCTTGGGGTTATGAATCCCACGCTCTAACCATCTGAGCTACCCCGCCATGCCTTTATTATCAACTATTTACGTCTACCCTCAAAGTGCCCGAACCCCCGCTGAGAGCGTGGGGGCTGGTTTGCTGTGACGGTGCTGATTTTTTAGCATGACTGCCTCGCCTGCGCCAACTGACAAATTGCGAATGCAACGCTGACTCGTTGAGATATTCGCGTGACCCATCAGTCTTGCTATGTCGTATGCGTTGAATCCTGCCTCGCCTAACCTCGTGCCATAATTGGCGCGCAGGTCGTGCCAGACTAATCCCTCGATCCCCGCATCTTCGCAAGCCCTGATAAGCGCCTTCTTGACGTCAGCGAATGGCTTGCCAGTCTTTGGAAACAGCCAAACATAATCATCAGGTCGTTTGCCTTTGCAGAGTGGCCGCAGAATTTCTCTCACTTCGCTGTTCATCTCGACAAACCGCGGTCTATTACTTTTGGTTCTGTCGAAAGTGATCAGGTTGCGGAAGAAATCACACTATCGCACCCTGAGAGTGAGTTGCTCGCTCTTACGTGCCCCGGTGCCAAGAGCGAACGGGATCATCGCTGCTAAGTGCTTTCGCTTGCCGGTGCATTGAGCCAACAACCGGGGTTCCTCATCGGGTAGCAGATACCTGTATCTCTGGTTCTGCAACTTGATTTTGGTAACTCGACTACATGAGTTCGAGTCGGCCAATCCCCAGGTCACGGCTAGACTGAATATACGCGACAAGAGATCAATCTCATGCCTGACGGATGCCGGGCTTCGTTGAGCTGAAGACGGTAGAGAGGCCGATTGTCCCGCGCCTTGTACTCCCTGGTTTGCGTACTGCTCCGGATTTTGATCGAATTCGTCTTTGCAGCTTTGAGTGCAAAAGTAGTACGTTTGCCCCTATCGAAGTACTTCAAGATGAGAAGGAGATTTCGTTAAGACATGACCAGCTATCGCCTGGTTAACATCTCTTCATTTCTAGTGCTAACGGTTTTGTTGCTCGGGTGTAATCGCACCAATAGTGATCCAATCGCTCAGCCGAATTCCAATCCGACCAGCGGCTCGCAGGCCCTCATCATACGTCCTGCTGATTTGCCAGCAACCGGTGATAGTCGCGAGCCAGACCTAACCGCAACTGCTGACGGTCGCGTCATCCTTAGTTGGGTCGAGAAAGTGAGCGAGAAGCGTTATGCATTACGTATGGCAACGAGAGATCAAGCCTCATGGAGTGAACCACGAACGGTCGGAGAGGGAGAGAACTGGTTCGTGAATTGGGCAGATTTCCCATCGGTGATCAGTTTGAACGATGGCTCATTGGCAGCGCATTGGTTGGTTAAGAGCGGGACGGCGACTTATGCCTACAACGTCAACATCGCTCTTTCAAAGGACGGAGGTAAGACTTGGAGTAAGCCGATTGTTCCGCACCTGGACAACACGCAAACTGAGCATGGGTTCGTTTCACTGGTTCCGCTAAGCGATGGTCATTTAGGCGCGATATGGCTGGATGGTCGCAACATGAAAGCCATCAAAGACGGCCACGATGAGAGCAAGCCGCTGTCCGTAAGCATGACCTTACGGTACGCAGCAATCGATGCGAACGGAAAGATCTCCGAGGACGCGCAACTCGACGAAAGAGTGTGCGAGTGCTGTCAAACGTCAGCAACTGTGACCAGCGATGGCGTATTCGCTGCGTATCGCGACCGATCACAAAACGAGGTGAGAGACATCTATTCCGTTCGACAAGCTGGCGGCAGTTGGGGATCCCCGCAGACCGTCCATGCAGATAATTGGGAGATCAATGGCTGCCCGGTTAATGGACCGTCGGTTGCGGCCGAAGGTCGAAACGTTGCCGTTGCATGGTTCACGGGAGCTGGTGGTACGCAACGCGTAAAGATCGCCTTCTCAAGTGACGGCGGCGCGACCTTCGCAGCTCCGATTCAAATTGATGAAGGTGAAACACAGGGACGCGTGGATATGGTACTGCTTCCCGATAAGTCTGCACTCGTCTGCTGGTTATCAGGAACATCCGAGGGTGGGGAATTAAAGGTCCGTAGGGTCGATTCGAACGGTTCGTTGGGACCGCCGGCGGTCATCGCGAAAACTGACATCTCGCGATCAAGTGGTTTTCCGCGAATGGCTCGTCTCGGTAACGAAGTGCATATCGCGTGGACGGAGTTTGGCAAACCCTCGCGTATTAGGATGGCGACGACTGATATCAGCGCGTACAAGTAAAACGCACCTTATTAAGATACTCGCGTAACCTTTTTGTGACCGGGTGACGCTTTCGTGACTGCATTACTGTTCGGGGACATGCTATATTCTAATCACCCCAACAGTTTAGATTCGAGAAATGGTTAGGTTCGTGACCGTACAATGCTGAAGCGGTTTCCCATTACACTGTTACTGGGATTTGCGCTCCTGTTTAGTCAGGGGGTTGTTCTTCTCATAGCGGCATTATGCCCGCATTTGAAGTTTACTGCGCCTATCTGCGATATGCCTAAGATGCAGTCAGCAATGGACCATTCCCAAATGGACCATCACGACGCGCTCACCCATGACGCTCCGGCCCAACCTTACAATGTTGAATCTAACGATGTTGATGGCGTGATTGGACAGCGCGAGCAGACGTGTTCTCATTGCATCATTCATGCGCGTTCGACTTCAAATATTGTTTTGGTTAGAACAGCGGATATAGGAAGGCAATCGCCGGATCTTGACCTTCCACTTAGCGTTTCGCTACAGACTCCGACTGCTGCAACTACGGTTGCTGCATTGATGCCAAGAGATCACGGACCACCTGGCAAAGCCAGTAGGCCAAAACACGTCCTCATCAATACCTTCCGGATTTAGTCCTTTACCTACCATTCGTTCGCAAATGGTGACGCAGGTATTCGCCTGTGTTATCCGCGTTTTGTCTTTAACTCTCGATTTTTCAGAGTTTCTGTCCGGAAATAGCGGACGTTACGGGAGAATTCATGAACCGGATTAGTGAATGGAGTTATTTATGGCGCACGGCTTTGGCGTTGACACTCGTATTAACGATAAACGCCTCTGCATTGCCGCAGCACGAGGGGCACGATATGAAGAAGGCGCCTGCGGCGAAGCCGAAACCAAAAACTACAACGAGAAAAAGATCAACGCCGCCGGCGCGTCGACGTGCCACACGACGCGCAGCTCGGCCGCAAGCGTCACCGGGTACGCAGATGACTTCACAGTCGCCGACTGCGAGCCCGACTCCGATGCCACCACCGATTCAGTCGGGAACTCCCGTTCCGCAAGGTACGCCAGTGACCGGCCACGGAGCGCATCAGATGCCCACTGCGCAAGGGACACTCGCGCCAGTCAAAGAACTTGTGCGGCCGAGGCGTGAGGTCATTCCGGCTGGACCAGTCGTGCGCTTGGAAGATCTGGAACAGATGGCGGCGCAGAAAAATCCCACCTTAGCACAGGCAGAAGCAGTGATACGCGCAGCAGAAGGTCGAACGCGCCAAGCGGGTCTATTTCCCAATCCCGTCGCTGGTTACTTCCTCGAAGAATTTGCGTTTAAGTCACCCGGTGAAACTGCGGAACAGGGCGCATTCATCGAACAGACTATCCCGTTGGGAGGAAAGTTAAGCAAGGCCAAACGGGTCTTTGAACGGGAAAGAGACCAAGCCGTGATCCTGGCCGAGGCACAGCGTCTGCGGGTTACCAATGCGATTCGCGTCCTCTATTACGAAACTCTTGGTGCGCAACGGCTGGTTGAGCTTCGCGACGATCTTTCGCAATTGGCTCGAGAGGCCGTGGACATCACTAAAGAGCTTGCGAATGTCGGTCAAGCTGATCGTCCAGATCAATTGGAAATTGAAATCGAAGCTGAACGAGCTGAGATTGACTTCCTACGTGCGCAAAACGATTGGCAGCGATCGTGGCGCACGTTAGCGATGATGGTAGGTAATCCCCAACTCGCACCGTCGCGGCTGGCTGCAACACCTGAAGAAGAATTTCAAACCCTGAACGAAACGCAGTTGCTGGATTCTTTGCTCAGTCAAAGCCCTGAGATCAGGGTTGCACAAGCCGAAGTCCAACGGGCGCGTGCAGTGGTAGCGCGGGCGCGTGCCGAGCGCATCCCGGATCTCTTTCTAAGAGGCGGACTGGGTTACAACTACGAACGCTTTGAGCCGGTTGTGCCTTCCGTTGCCGGGGAACGAAAGGGGCTGGAGGGTCGGTTAGAAGTCGGCGTCAACGTTCCGATCTTCAATCGTAATCAAGGTGGAATTGCCGCGGCCGAAGCAGAGCTTGCGATCGCGGAGCGGGATGTCGAGCGTTTGCAATTGATATTGCGATCACGTTTCGCGTCAAGTTTTCGCGAATACCGCAACGCGCAGCAGATGGCGGAAAGATATCGAACGCAGGTAGTGCCCAGAGCGCGCGAGGCTTACCAAACCTATCTCGTCAAGTTTCGTGAAATGGCTGCCGCTTACCCGCAAGTCTTAATCGCTCAGCGAACACTCTTTCAGGTCGAAGTTGAATATGCGCGAACACTGATTCAACTTCGTCAGAGTGCGATCGAACTGCGCGGTTTTTTATTGGAAGGTGGATTAGATCCGGTTAGCCGTCCAGGCGAAAGCACCGAAGGGTTCAGGTTAAGGGCGCCGAGCGAGGCGAGTGGAGATCCGGATAACAGATGAACTGTCGAAGACGTTCAAATGAGGAGCAATCAATGAGTGACAGTAGACGAAATTTCTTGAAGAGGTCGGGCCTGTTAGGGGCCGGTTTGCTAGCAAGCAATAGCATTGTTTCTGCGCAGCACCAGGGGCATGTACCACCGCAACCACAAGCACCACCGAAGAAGGACGCACCTGAAATCAGTAGCGGTGGAAAGACTCCGGTCGAGACACCCGACATACCGAAGCTGAACTGGACGTTGGACAACGGTGTGAAGGTTTTCCACTTATCCGCGGAGGTCGTCAAGACTCAACTGCTTCCAGGAATGAGGGACATGATTGGGTGGGGGTACAACGGCAGCATCCCCGGCCCGACGATCGAGGTTGATGAAGGTGATCGGGTCCGCGTGATTCTTCATAACAAACTACCTGAATCAACAACCATTCACTGGCACGGTCTCGAGGTGCCGTTGGACATGGACGGCGTTCCTTTTATTAGCCAGCCACCGATTGAACCAGGCGGTTCTTTCACATACGAGTTCACGGTTCATCAGAACGGCACTTTCTTCTACCACTCACACGGGGCTATGCAGGAGATGATGGGGATGATTGGCTTATTCGTCGTCCATCCAAAAGCTCCCAACAAACCTCATTGCCACAAAGATTTTGGCTTGATTCTTCAGGAGTGGGCCCTTCTGCCGAACAATCCGGTTCCCAACTCCTTAGCAATGGAGTTCAACTGGTTGACTATTAATGGCAAGGCTGGTCCAGCGACAACGCCGCTGATAGTGAAGCAAGGCGAGCGCGTTCGATTACGTGTGGTGAATCTGGGTATGGACCATCATCCAATGCACATTCACGGCCATCAATTTTATGTGACAGGTACTGAAGGCGGGCGCATACCTGAAACCGCCTGGTTTCCCGGCAACACAGTCCTGGTTGGTGTTGCACAGGCGCGAGACATCGAATTTGATGCGGTGTACCCAGTTAACTGGATGTTTCACTGCCATCTTCCGCACCACATGATGAACCAGATGGTCTCAATGGTTGGCCCAATCTCTCATGCCGGTCATGGCGTGCAAACCGGAGGCGGTATGGAAGAGGGAATGGGCATTGTTCGTCAAGATAATGCCTTGTCAGAAGACTTGGCGCCCAAGTTTGGACGCGGAATGGGCGAGAGCACTCAACAAGAGCGCAACACTTCAAATCTGGTTGCGCAGGATCGCCACGCCGGTCACCCGAATATGCAGGACGAGGCAGCCAGGAAACGCGTTCCCGGTTATCCACAGGACATGATCATGATCATGGACAAGGAAGTAGCGAAGCCTCAGACATACGGATTACCGCCCGGATGGACTGCTTCGATGATGGGCATGATGACGCTTGTCCGTGTCTTGCCACCCAACATGTACGACGAAGTAATGCGCCGGATGCGAGAAGGCATCGTCGAGCCTCCGAGTGCTGTACCCAGTCATAAGCACCCATAGTGGTAGCGGGTTTTTATCGTTAATGAACCAAAGCTTGAAACAATTCACCCCCATAAACACTGATCGGATCGGGAAAGACAGTGAGAGAAGAATTAATCAACAGGAGGAACTGAAATGCGACGAATCTTAGGATGCTTAACTCTCTTGAGTTTGCTTGTAGCCGGAGCTTGCAGCACTGCAACCAATACAAATAGCAACACCAACACAAACACCACTGTTACCGCATCGCCAAGTCCAACGGCGAATGCGAACGCACATGCGAATATGAACGCCAGTGAGCATGCGAATCACAATATGAGTCCGAGCCCAAGCAGTACACCATGAGCGAGTTCGGCTGAATCGTTTGCATGGGAATGCTGCGTCTCTGCGGCGCAGATTTTCATTAAATCGGTGTTAGGCAGACACAATAACTCCGTAACTGGTCAGCGCACACATTAGCGGCGAGTCATAACCGCGTGACTGCCACTACCCGATCGATTCCGCATAGCAACCCCGTTAGAAAATTGACGAAATAATGCTTGACCCTGTAGTCGGCTACAGGGTTTAGAATGTCTTTCGTAATGAGTTTCGGAGTTGGAGCCGATTCAGAATGGGAAGCGAGACGAGATGAAAAGAACTAATACCGCAATTGCCGGGACAGCCGCTTCAGCAGGTCGGGCCTTAAAGATAGGAGACGTCGCGAAAGCGAGTGGGATTGGAATAGAAACCCTTCGCTTTTATGAAAAGAGCGGTTTGTTGAATTCACCTTCGCGTACGGAGAGCGGCTATCGGATTTACAACGAAGAAGTGTTTGAACGCCTTGACTTCATCAAGCGAGCACAAGTGCTCGGATTCTCTCTTGATGAGATCAAGCGAATCATCACCGACAAGCGTGCAGGGCAAAGCCCGTGTGCTGAAGTTCGCGAAATCGTCAGACGTCGACTGGCGGACTTAGACGCGCGTATGCGCGAGATGAAGCGGTATCGAAACGAATTGGCTTCTGCACTGGCCGAATGGGACCAAACCGGAGATGTTCCAGGACACGTCTGCGGGTTAATCGAAGGCTCTCATATTGATCAGGATATCGGCGGCCACGGACAGACCTTAAGGAAGAAAAAGAAATGACTAGCGCAGCAGCAACAGCTCAGATGGTAACTGATCCCGTGTGTGGCATGTCTGTCGATCCAGACCATGCTGCGGGATCGTTCGAACACAACGGAGAAACTTACTACTTCTGCAGCAAACACTGTCAGCAGAAGTTTCAAAACGAACCGAATAGATATGTAGCAACAGCGCATCATCCGCCACCAGCATCGACTTCCAAGGATGAGGGGCAAACGGCTTCAGCAGCTTCGGGAGAATACACTTGCCCCATGCATCCGGAAGTGCGGCAAAGCACTCCTGGTTCGTGCCCCAAATGCGGAATGGCTCTTGAGCCAGTCACGGTAACTGCGCCGAAAGAGAAGTTCGAATACACCTGTCCAATGCATCCGCAGATCGTGCGTGAGGCGCCGGGATTTTGTCCGATCTGCGGAATGGCGCTGGAGCCTCGCACCGTCGTAGCAGAAGAAGAAAACGCTGAGCTAAGCGATATGCGCCGGCGGTTCTGGGTGAGTGCGGCTTTGAGCCTGCCTCTGATCGTGCTTGCAATGAGCGAGTTCATTCCTGGAGATCCGGCGCGTACCTTCATCGGAGCGAGATCGATTACCTGGATTTCCTTAGCGCTCGCGTCACCAGTCGTGCGTTGGGGAGGCTGGCCGTTCTTCGTGCGCTTTTGGTACTCGCTCGTAAACCGCAGTCTCAACATGTTTACGTTGATCGGCCTGGGCGTGGGTGTCGCTTATCTGTACAGCGTCGTCGCCACACTCTTCCCGGAAATCTTTCCACACTCATTTCGAGATCATATCGGTAACGTGCCGGTCTATTACGAAGCGGCTGCGGTTATCACAACCCTGGTGCTCTTGGGCCAGGTTCTCGAACTGAAAGCGCGCAGTTCAACAAGCGCTGCAATTAAGTCACTATTAGGTTTGGCCCCGAAGACGGCGCGCCGGATTGGTCAGGACGGGAGTGAAGTAGACGTGCCGCTCGATCAAGTTATGAAAGGTGATCACTTGCGTGTGCGACCAGGCGAGAAGATCCCCGTGGATGGCATCGTCGTTGAGGGAACCAGCTCAGTCGATGAGGCTATGGTGACTGGGGAGCCAATTCCTGTTGAGAAGAAGAAGGGTGATCGGGTTATCGGTGCCACCGTCAATGGCACGGGCTCCCTTGTTATGCAGGCTGAGCGAGTTGGCGCGGAAACATTGTTGTCGCAGATCGTACAGATGGTTGCGGAGGCGCAGCGCAGTCGCGCGCCTATTCAAAAGCTTGCCGACGTCGTCTCGAGTTACTTTGTTCCGGCGGTAATACTGATCGCGATCATTACGTTTGTGGTATGGGCGACCGTTGGTCCAGAACCGCGCATGGCTTACGCGATCATCAATGCGGTCGCCGTTCTGATCATTGCGTGTCCTTGTGCGTTGGGTTTGGCCACACCGATGTCAATCATGGTTGCTACAGGCAAAGGTGCGCAGGCAGGAGTTTTGTTTAAGAACGCTGAAGCGATTGAAGTTCTTCGCGAGATCGACACGCTCGTTGTTGATAAGACCGGTACGTTGACGGAGGGGAAACCGAAACTGGTGACAGTAGTACCTCTCCAAGGCAGCGAAAAGGAACTACTTCGCTTAGCGGCAAGTCTCGAGCGAGGTAGTGAACATCCACTCGCGGCCGCGATCGTCTCCGGCGCAGAGGACCGCGACGTGGATCTGGTGAAAGCCGAGGCGTTTGAATCGATTACCGGAAAAGGTGTTAAAGGAACTGTTGATGGCCACTCTGTCGCGCTCGGCAATCGTGCTTTGGTCGAAGAAGCCGGAATCGATGCTGGCGAACTCGCCACGAGAGCTGAAACGTACCGTGCCGAAGGACAAACAGTGATGTTTGTGATTGTTAACGGGAAACCTGCGGGCTTGTTGGGAGTAGCTGATCCTATTAAGGAGAGTACACCCGAGGCCATCAGTCAACTCCACCAGCAGGGCATCAAGATTGTGATGCTCACTGGCGACAGTCGAACTACAGCAGAGGCGGTGGCGCGAAAACTCAACATCGATGAAGTTGTGGCCGAAGTACTGCCCAACCAAAAGGCCGAAACCGTCAAGCGCTATCAGGCAGAAGGTCGTAAGGTGGCAATGGCCGGAGACGGTATCAACGATGCACCGGCGCTTGCCCAGGCAAATGTTGGAATCGCGATGGGCACAGGTACCGACGTAGCAATGCAGAGCGCTGGCGTCACGTTAGTTAAAGGAGACTTGCGTGGGATGGTTCGCGCAATACGTCTGAGCCGTGCGACGATGAAGAACATTAAAGAGAACCTGTTCTTTGCGTTCGTTTACAATGCTGCAGGAGTGCCGATCGCAGCAGGTGTTCTTTATCCGTTCTTTGCTTTGCTGCTCAATCCGATGATGGCTGCGGCAGCAATGAGCGTTAGTTCAGTTTCTGTCATCGCAAATGCATTAAGGTTGCGGCGCGTTTCGCTATGACCATTTAGTTGAAGAGAAAGGCTGCACAGGGGCAGCCTTTTCTCTTTAGCTCTTTTCTCTCAGCGATAACTCGGCTGAGGGACACCGCCACAGTCTCGTGGACAGGTTTGCGCGTTTTCACCACATGACTTTTGGCATTGTCCGTCCCCGCACTTGGCGCAAAATGCCGGCACTTGAGGTGCGGTGTTTGTGGCCCTGGCAACGAATTGCGTGTAACCAAACCCGATGGAGACCGCGGCAAAGGCGATCGCAATTATTGAAGCTCGCAGAAATTTCATAGATCCTCCCTCGAAGTGAACTTTGTTGATGTGATTTGAGTTATGGGAGAAAGCTCTGAGCGTAGAAATTATACTCCATGGCACCTCTCGCGATGACTTTCAATTACAACCTTCAGAAACAAGGCTGCGGGTGGGTCAGTTTGAGTCCAGCATCGCTCTGGCCACCTCCAACCCCTCGGTCGCTTCCGTCCAGTTAGGCTGAACTTTCAGAGCCTTCTCGAACATCGCGGCCGCATCGGCAGCCCGGCGTTGCGAGAGGAGGAGGTTTCCGAACCCTGTTAATGCGTTCGGATCGCTCGGCCGTGCGCGAAGCGCCTCGCGGAACGCCTGCTCGGCGGCGTCGGGCACATGTTCAGACGCTTCCCATGCCAACTCCGTGAGTATCGCGACCGGCACGTCGTAGCCCTGTGCGTGCCGCACGGACTCAATCGCGAGTTTCAAGGCTTTCTCTTTCTGACCGTGCTCGCTCGCAAGCATTGCCAGGATCATCAGACGCACTGCCTGGCGGTTGGCCCTTAGCATCTCTGCATTAAGTGCTGCGTGCGATCCTTCGAACGATACAGGGACCTGCTGGTCGTCGCTGATCTTGATGAGCGTTGCAAGCGACTTCTGCCTGGCGGATTCAAACTCTTCGGCGAAGAGTGAGGCCGGCGCGTCAAACTCGATCACGGGAAAGTGAAGGCTGTTAAGGGCGCCGGCGCCGGCGAAGTTTTCAAGAGCCTTCCGGTCTCCGATGTACCCGCCGATCACTTCGGCTGATTGATCGAGGTAGACCGCCTTCAGCGACTCTCGCAACTCGCTGTGCGCAAGTGAATCCTCCCACCTTTTCCAGTGGAGCCGTAGGGGCTGCTCCGAGCCGACGAGCGCGACGATGGGCGTTCGCGTCCCAAAGTTTCCCAACCACGCGTCGGCCTCCGGGTAGACGGCGAGGAACGTGCGAACGATTGTTTTGAGGTTATCTTCAGAAAGCTGATAGAGGGGGAGCCATTGGCAGAAAATTCCGCCCTCGGCGAGCGTACGTCGCACAGCCGCGAAATGCTCTCTGGAGTAGAGCGAGCCTACACCAGCCTGCCACGGGTGGAATAGGTCGGCGATTACCACGTCATACTTTTCGGGCGTCGCCCTCGCGACACGCAGCGCGTCGGCAGTTATGACTTGCACGCGTGGGTTTTCTAACACGCGGTAGTTGGTCGCCGCGAAATGCTTCTTCGCCAACTCCAATACGCCCGGGATCAACTCTGCCGCCAGCAGGCGTGAAGGGCGGTGCAGCGAGACGGCCCCCAGCGTGTTGCCGGTGCCGACGCCGAGCACGAGCACGCGCTTGGGCGAAGGGTGCAGCAGCATTGGGAGATGCCCCTGGCGCCGCTCGGTGAAGACGCCGTGACCGCCACCGAGCGAATAGGTATTGTTGACCTTGAGCCGCCTCTCTTTCGTTGACCCGCCCGACTCGACTACGGAGACGGTCGCCGCAGGGTCTTCACGGTAATCAATCAGTCTCTCGCCGGACTTGCCCCAGATGCGAACATCGGGCGGCCCAAGAAGGAATAGCATCACCGCAACGGCTGCGCCTGTTCCAGCCATCCCCCATGCCGGCGCACGTCGGACGAGTATCCCGGCAGCAAAGAGCGCGAGCGCCAGACACAGGCAAGCAATGACGAGCAGGGAACTCCGAAGCTCAAGCCGCGGGAGGAGGATGAAGCCTGCCGCGATGGCGCCCAAAACGGAGCCGACGGTGTTAGCTGCGACCAGCGAACCCATCGGGGCGACGAGCGAGCGCCGGCGCGCCACGTCGAGCAGAAGCGGGAAGATCACGCCCATGCAAAGCGTCGGGCCCAGCAGGATGAAGGCACTGACTAAACTCTCGAGTAGGATGCCCCGCCTGACGAACCCGAAGCCAAGCAGTGTGCCGAGCCGCTCGGATACCGCCGGTGTGAAGTAGACCAGGATTAGGCTTGCGATGACATAGTTCGCCAGCGCGATCTCGACCGCGACGAAGGTGGTGAACGGATGAAGCGATGTGAGGAATTTCCTGTAGAGCCAACTTCCCAGGGCGATGCCGAGCAGGAAGACGCCGAGGACGATGGAGAAGCTGTAAATCGTCCCCGAGAGCACTTGCTCGAGGGCGCGCGTCCAGAGGACTTCGAGTGAGATAGCAACGAACCCGGTGAGGAAGAGGAGCACTGCCAGGAGACCCGTCGAGGCGCCCGGCGTTT
>DASTVU010000602.1:0-14256 GCA_035758935.1 Pyrinomonadaceae bacterium
GACAATCGCAACCGCGACGCCGAGTTCGCCCGCCGTGACCCAGTCCCGCGCGACCAACTACTGACGCTGCTCCGTACGACGCTGAGCGACGTCGAAAACACCCTGCGCCGACTCGACCCGACGACTCTGCTTGAGACGCGGAAGATCCAGGGCAGCGACGTCGACGTCCTGGAAGCAATCTTCCACGTCACCGAACACTTCTCGATGCACACCGGCCAGATCATTATGCTGACGAAGATGCTGACTTCGTCTGACCTGCGTTTCTACGATTTCGATGGTGGTGTCTCCGTCGAGACTTGGCATTCTGAAAAGAATGGTTAGGCTAGGCGATGGGCGGCCATGTTAGCTGTCCCAAAGTCTTTCATTGTCTCCGCGTGACGTTTGTGGTTAAGATTTGCCTGCGTGACGTTTTCATAACCCTCTTATTCAAGGAGTCACAGTTTCTATGACCTACGTCGTGGCCGAACCGTGCGTTAACTGTCGTTACACTGATTGCGCGCTTGTTTGTCCGGTGGAGGCTTTTCACCTCGATGATGACATGCTGGTGATTCATCCCGAAACTTGTATCGATTGCGACGCATGTGTTCCCGAATGTCCGGTGGAGGCTATATTCTCGGAAGCAAATGTGCCCGCTGAGTGGAAGAGCTTTACGCCACTTAACGCGGAGCGAGCATTAAGCGGATTGCCGACGATTACCGCCAGGCTGGATCCGCTTTGCGAATAGGCGAACTTTAATGAAACAGCGTACGAGGTGGTTTCTCGGCGGTCTCGCCCTTGGCGCAGGAGCCATAAGCGCTGTCAGTGCCTACTGGAAAAAGAACGTGCTGACCGAAAAGAAAGTCGGCGATGTTTGGGCCAGACCGGGAATGCCGGTCACGTTCCGTGCTGAACTGATGCCGGGCCGAGACCGCGACCAGCGCACGTTCTTAGTTAAAGAGTTGCTGCCGAGTGGACGCGTTTCGCTGCATGGTGTTGACGGCGAGCACGCGGAAAAAGAATTCGATCCGGTTCAGTTCGATCGACGAATTGACTGATTTCAATCCATCCACAGATTACGCAGAAAGATCTGTGGAATCTGTGGTTCACCATTCATAAACCCTTCCGGGTTCCATCACCGACAATTTTGGAATGTTCAGGGCGTTGAGTTGCGCGACGATTTCGTCGCGGTAGCTGGGTTTGAGATGGACCGCCATGATGTCCATGCCGTTGTGAGTGAGTTTTTTCAATTCCTGGTCCAACGTTGCCGGGGTAAAGTGCCGCGAAACGTGGGCCAGCTTGGCCATTCGATCCGGAAACGACGTCTCAATCAACAACGCGTCGAGATCCTTCATCTGATTCACGATCTTCCAGAACTCGTCCGTCTCAGCAGTGTCTGAACTGAAGGCAATACTCTTTTGCCCGTCTGAAACTATCAGACCAACAGTCGGTACGATGTGATTCACAGGAACTGCACACACCGTTAGATGGGCCACGGAAAAAGGTTCTCCGATCGGGATCGGGACGTATTCCATCACTGGACCATAATCGTTTTTCAAATCGGAAAAACGCGGGTAGACGTTCCAGTTAAAAACATCGCGCTCGAGTAGCGCTATAACTTCCTCGGTTGCGTAAATACGCATCGGCTGCTGCAACGTCGGATACAAATCGTCGATGAATATCGGCAGGGTGGCGATATGGTCCATGTGAGGGTGAGTGACGATTATGTCTTTGACCATGGACCGCCGGTCGCTGGGCAAAGCAAGCGCGATACTGCCGGCGTCAATCGCCACGCAGTCGTCGATTAGAAAACAAGTCAGGCGTTGCTCAAGGGTCGCTACTCCCTGAGCGTCAAAGGTGCTGGGTAGAAGTTGGATTCTCACGAGCTTTCAGCTCTGCTGAAATGCCTTGCGCAACCGCGCCCAAGTATAAGACACAAAGTGGATACCCAGCGAGCATTAATAAAGCGAGGAATGCGCACTAGCGTCTCCGAAGTTCATTCAGAAGGCCCTGCAACGCATGTAAGTAGGCGGTCTCGACCTCCAGGACATCCTGATTCGCAGAGTGCACGCCTCTCGCAACACGGCTGCGATGAAAAGCCAGTTCACTTGCCAATTGATTGAAACGCATGCGTGCCCGCCAACCCTTTACACCAGACTGTGAGAAAGAGTTGAACGATGAGCCCATCCTTCCCAGGATCGAACCGACTTGTTTGTACTCTTCAGCGGTTAAGAAACCGCGCTCGAGGTCAATAACGAGATACTCACGAACTACCTGTCCTTCACGTCGCAGCGCCAGTCCGATCACGACCAGCATGATGATGAAGGCCGGCACCATGACCAGGATATAAGTGAGCAGGAAAAGAAGACCTCCGCCTAACACGGCCGAACCATTCCAAATGCTGTGCATGAATATTGCCATCAACAGGCCAACGACAGGTGTGAGTATTTTCACAGCGGTGTTGGTGGACTGTCTGGCAAGACCCAATCCTATTCCGGTCAAACTCGTAAACAGTGGATGAGAGAACGGCGCGAAGAAACCGCGAATGATAAAGATCGCTGTCAACGAACCACCACCGCCAAGTGCAGCCCGACCGTAGTAAAGAATGTTCTCGGTCATTGCGAATCCCAGCGCCGACATTGAAGCGTAGACGATGCCGTCGACGACTCCATCGAATTCATCTTTCTTCCAGAAGAAGAAGATGAAAAGAATTAATGCCTTGCCGGTTTCTTCAACGATTGGCGCTGAGATGACTGCGGAGAATGCTTCGCCGGCTTGTTCACCTGCGAGCAATCCAACTACGGTACCGCTGCCGGTGTTTAGAAGGAACGCGAAGAACGTGGCGATTAGTGCGCCCCAGAAGAAGGCTGTGGCCAGCATCCAGAGAGGCTCCGCTTCGTAACGATCGATCCACAAAACAAGGGCGATGTAGAGCGGAACCGGAATCATCGCAGTCACCAGGCCAAGCAGCAGCGCGATCGGTCCGGTCTCGATGCCAATCAAGAGCAGGACCAGCAGACCTAGTAACAGTGCGACCATCCCCGCCACGATTGCCAGCACGAGACGGATGGCGCTGATTTGCGGCGAGGTGCGAATGACGATTGTTGGGGCTGGGGTGCTCATTGAGTCGCGCAGTATAGCAGCAGTGGGATTCACCGAGCACAAGTTTGAGCGCGGCCGCCGTCGATCGAATAGGTTGCACCGGTGATCCACGAGGCCTGGTCTGATGCCAGATACAAAACGAGCGATGCGATCTCTTCCGGTCGCCCGGTGCGGCCCAATGGATGAGTGGTCTTCGAGTGTTCCAGAAATGCCGCGTATGCTTCTTCGCTCATGCCACCGCGCTTGTGAATCTCCGTCACCACGACACCCGGATTAACAG
The DNA here is from genome assembly GCA_035758935.1 of Pyrinomonadaceae bacterium. GTDB lineage: Bacteria > Acidobacteriota > Blastocatellia > Pyrinomonadales > Pyrinomonadaceae > PSRF01. The sequence goes on from DASTVU010000602.1 coordinate 3,359, forward strand.
CATTTACTCTCACGCCTTTCGCCGCCAGTTCCAGCGACGCGCATCGCGTTAACTGATCCAACGCTGCTTTGGAGACGCAATAAGCAAGCACGCCCGGAAATGCACGGAGTCCTGTAACACTCGACACGTTGACGACATTTCCGCGCCGTTCAATCAAACTCGGCAGAGCTTTCTGCATCAACTGAAACGACGCGCGAACGTTTACATTCATCATTTCGTCCCACGCTTCAAGCGACGTGTTCTCAATCGTGCCGGTGCTAATGTGCCCGGCAGCATTAACAAGCACATCGATACCGCCAAAGACTTCAATCGCACGCTGAATCGCACGTTCCGCTTCCTGTTCATGCGACAAATCCGCCGCGATCGTTAATGCTTCCGTATTGAGCCCGCGAATCTTCTCTTCGATGTTTTTGAGTGCCTCTGCCTTTCGTCCCACACAAACAACTCTTGCTCCCGCCGTTGCAAAAGCAATTGCGCAGGCCTGTCCGATTCCTGAGGTGGCGCCGGTCACGAAGGCAACCTTGCCGCTAAATTGTTTCTCGTTCATTTTGTTGGTTCCTTGCCAAAGAGGGTCATATATTGACAGCATAATCCGAAAAAGTTGACTATTATTACCCTGATAGCGTTGTGAGGTCATCCCCCGGGATAATGCGGCGACACTGTTTGCATTTGATTGTTGAGGTAGTAGTTGGGAAACAACTCGGCGGATCAGTTCTTCCCTAGAAACCCGCGATCTCATTCGCGTGCTCCTGATGACCTGCGCGGTCGTGCGGCTCGCGGTCGCATGCCGTCAAGTACGGGATACTTAATCACAGCAATCGTCATTTCAGTTGGTCTCTTCTTCGGACTCTGGTGGATTCTGGTGAGTGGCGGCGACGAAGCTCCCTGGTTACCAGCCGGACTGGCGGCAAGTGTTGTGCTGCTGGTTGCGTTATCGGCGAGAGAAGTCGTGATGCGCCGGGCGTGGACGCGTTACCTGTTGGAAAACGGCATCCGCGACAACTCGCCGAGTCGTTCTCGTGAAAGTGGTCGCAGTCAGAAGAAGGGATTTTCTGCATCACTGCACTCCGCCGCGCTGCGCGCAATTCAGAAACAATCAACGGCGGCAGACCACCCTGGCTCAACTCCCGAGATGCATCTGGATGTTGCCCAACTTTGCCACGATTATCTGGCGAGCAGTGATGAAGCAATTAGATCGGGAAGCTTTGGCAGTGAAAAGGGAATTGCACTGAGAGCGGGCCAGGAACGCGTGCGCGCGTTACACCGCCATCACCTGTTGACGTGGGCCAGGGCGCAATCGCAGCTTCTGACGCACGAAGCCCAACAGCGTGCGCGAACGTTTGATAAAATCGAGACTGCGACACGCGCGATCGATTGTATCGACTCCGCGTTGAGAGTCTATCCTGACGAAGCTGAACTCAACGAGTCGAGAGTTGCGATAGGAGAGTTTATCGCCTCGGTGAAAGTGGCCCACTGGGTTGAGCTCGCGGAGCGATCGGCTTTTAAGGGACACTATCGCCGCGCGATCGATCGTTACCGGGATGCACTTTTTTATCTCAATCAGGATGTGGTAAAGGAAGAAGTGCGTCTCGCAGGAACTGAGAAAATCGAGCGCGAAATCGAGAAGTTAAAAGCGCGTTTACGGTCCAACAACGGCTCACTGCACAAACGGCCGGAAAATCACGATTAATGTTTACGCAGAAGTGCCCGAAATGTGGTAGTACACGCATCCGCAAAGGGTATAAAAGGACCCCTTTGCCAATGCGTCTGGTTGGCATCTACCACCTTTTGTGCGATCATTGCAACTTACTTTTTACGGGTTTTGCGTTGCCCGGAAGCTTTCGCCGTCGCCGAAAGCATCGTCGTCACAAAGTTACGGAACGGCACCCGTAGTTGCCGGTCTTTTCCTCTCGACAAAGCTGAGTTGCTATGAACATTCAACGACTGTTTGGCTTACCAATCGTAGTAGCATGCTGCGTTTTTGGTGTCGTTTCTGCGCAGCAACCCGCAACTCCTAAAACAGAGCCAGCCACCCTGGAGGCTCAGGCGCCACGACCATATCTCCTTGGCCCAGGCGATGTGCTCGAAGTCACGATTGATCAAATGACACCTTCAACCAGACGAGTACAGGTTGATGGGGATGGTTATGTCAGTTCTTTGCCGTTCATCGCTCCGGTCAAATCAAAGTGTCGCACTGAACGTCAGCTTCAACAGGATCTCACGACCGCTTACAAACAGCTCATCAGAGAACCGTTTGTCAGCGTGCTTGTGTTAGAGCGCAACAGCCGGACACCGGTTTCCATTTTTGGCGCGGTGCGTCAAACCGCCAAGGTTCCGACTCTTCGCAAGCTGAGACTGAATGAGTTGATTGCAGCAGCGGGTGGTTTTACTGAAAGAGCCGCCGGCACGATTCAAATACTTCACACAGAGCCGGTGATGTGCCCTGAGCCCGGACAGGAAGCCGAGGCCTTGCCGGTCAACGGCACGGCCATACCACTTCAAATAGTCAAGATTTCTGATTTGCTGAAAGGCATGACCAATCCGGTCATCAGACCCGGCGACCTCGTTCTGGTGACTGAGGCCGAGCCCGTCTACATTACGGGCAGCGTTATGTCACCTGGCAGCATCATGATGCGAGACAATCTCACTCTCAGTCGCGCGCTGGCACAGGTAGGCGGCACGAGAAAAGAAGCAAAAGTCTCGGAAGTTAGAATTTTCAGGCAGATTCCCGGGTCGATTGGTCAGGAAATATTGAAAGTCGATTTGGGAGCAATCAAGAAGAACCAAACCGCTGACGTTCTTCTGAAGCCTTACGATGTGATCGATGTTTCGGAAAACGGTATTGGTGTTGTCGAAATCCTGGCTGGTATATTCCTGGGTGGGATGCGACACTCTCTGCCGGTGCCGATACCATAAATGTAGTACCTGGCGATAGCCCCCGTGATGGTTAAGTCAGCTATTGAGGAACTGAGAATGAAAGTAAAGCAATCTTTGGTTTTGGTGATTGGGTTTGTCTGTATGTTTGCGGGTTCCGTCTATGCACAGGAGTCCCAACCTTCCGCGCCGGTTGCACCGTCGTCTCCGGGCATGGATATCCAGGGAATCAAGGCTTATCTGCTTGGCCCAGGTGATGTGCTCGATATCCGCGTGTTTGGCCAACCGGACTTGAGCAGCACTGTGCAGGTCGACGGCGACGGCAATCTTAGTTCGTTACCGTTTCTTGAACTTCCGATCAAAGCAAAGTGTCGCTCTGAAAAGGACGTGCAGAAAGACATTACAACCGCATACGCGAAGTTCATCAATAATCCGCAGGTGAGCGTGCGCATCACGGAACGAAACAGCAGGCAGCCGGCCACAGTTTTCGGAGCGGTGCGCCAGGCTACGCGCGTCGAAATGAAAAGAAAAGTGCGCTTGAACGAATTGATGGCTGTGTCAGGTGGATTTACTGAACGAGCCGCGGGCACCATTCAAATACTGCACACCGAACCATTGATGTGTCCCGAGCCCGGCGAAGAAGCCCTGGCGGCGCCAATCGACGGTACCAAAATTCCGCTTCAGATTGTCAAGATTTCGGATCTGCGTGCGGGTCTACCAGATGCCAATCCGTATATTCGTCCCGGAGATTACGTGTTGGTGACAGAAGCCGAGCCTGTTTACATTACCGGCGCGGTGTTGTCGCCGGGTGGTCTTTATCTTCGCGATCAGTTAATGCTGAGTCGCGCCCTGGCTATGGTGGGAGGCGCACGAAAAGAGGCGAAGCTGAACGATGTGAAAGTGTATCGACAGGTTCCGGGAAGCCCGAATCAGGAAGTCATACATGTCGACGTGGCCGCCATTAAAAAGAATCTAAAGCCTGACTTTTTGCTGCAGGCATATGACGTTATCGAAGTAACTGAGGCAGGCATGTTCTCATCCAGTCGCATCGGTGCCACCCTCGTTGGTGCACTGACTGGGGGCTTAACTGGCGCGATTTCAACTACAGGAACGTATCTGCCGAGCCGCATAATTTATTAAGAAAGAGTTGGAGAATGAATCGTAGAACATTAGCCGGCGATCGCCGGCGTCGGAAAATGATCACCGTACTTTGGGCGTTAGGTGTCGCCGCTCTTGTAATCACGCTGATTTACCTCGAGCGCACAGCCATCCTTTACATTCTGTCAACAGTTAGTATCGCCGTGTTGCTTATGATCGTGGCGTTTTCTGATCTGGCCCATGCTGATGCAACGGGACAGAATATGGCCCAGGCGGGCGATGCAGCAGGTGTTGCAAATAAGGAACGGTAAAAAGGTAAATCTCAATTGAGAGTAGGGTCAGTTCTCATCACTGCTCTCGATTGAAGTTGCTTATATGGCCTATAAGTTTTTTCTGCAGTAATGCCTCAATGCAACGTCTGTTGCGTGTCGCCATAAAAATAAATAACCAGGTTGAAACTTTAGTCGGACTATTGCATAATCCGCTTGCGTTCACCTCCCCGGTGGACGAAGTGGTCGCGTGGGGTGAGGACACGTGGCCTTAGGGTGGGGGCTGTGGGAGGCCCCCGCCCGCTTTTTTTGTCATGACATATTGTTCAGTGACAGGTACGATGCCTGTGATTGATTGAAATCACGATGGGATGGCTGCAGCGATCACGACGTAAGTTTCAGCTCTGGCTTTACGCGGGCAGAAGAAAAAGTGGCTCGACAAATGAGTCCGCTGCGGGGCACAAGCAACATCCCTGGTGGCAGGTGATGTGCCTCACCGGAGTGGATTACTTTTCCACTCTTGGTTATCAACCTGGCATTGCATTCCTGGCCGCAGGCGCACTCTCACCAATAGCTACTCTGGTACTGATTCTGCTGACTTTATTTGGCGCGTTGCCAATGTACCGGCGCGTTGCTGCGGAGAGTCCTCACGGCGACGGCTCAATCTCGATGCTCGAGAATTTGCTTTCGCGTTGGAAAGGAAAACTCTTCGTTCTTGCTTTACTTGGTTTCGCTTCTACCAGTTTCATCATTACCATAACACTCTCTGCCGCAGACGCCACGGCCCATATTGTTGAGAACCCGTTTGTCCTTGCACATCTTCATTTCCTGCACCACCGAACGATCGTTACGTTGGTACTAATCACGGCTCTCGGCGCAATTTTTCTGCGCGGCTTTAAGGAAGCCATCGGCATCGCCGTCTTTTTGGTCGCTATCTACCTTGCGCTTAATCTGACCGTGGTCAGTGTCGGATTCTACGAAATCGCGACGCATCCAACTGTTTTCTGGGATTGGAAACGTCTGCTCTTTGAAACGCACAGTAGTCCCTTTCTGATGATTGGAACTGCTCTCGTCGTCTTTCCGAAGTTGGCGCTTGGCTTGTCAGGATTCGAAACCGGTGTGGTCGTGATGCCTCTCGTGAAAGGTGATGTTAATGGAGGTTTTCCAGAGCCGATTTCTTCTCATCGAACACGTCCCAGTGAGTCGGCAGCGCAGTTGGGTGGTCGCATCCGGAACACTCGCAAACTGCTCACAGTTGCGGCATTGATAATGAGCTTTCTGCTGCTAGCGAGCAGTATTTGCACGACGATGCTGATTCCTAAGGAGGCATTCCGAGCGGAGACAGCCACGCAGGAAGCCGGAGCCGCCAACGGTCGAGCTTTGGCATATCTGGCGCACACATTCCTCGGCGATATATTTGGCACTCTCTACGATCTAAGCACTATCTCGATACTGTGGTTTGCCGGTTCATCAGCACTGGCCGGTCTGCTCAACATCGTTCCGCGTTACTTGCCAAGATATGGAATGGCGCCCGAGTGGGCCCGTGCGACACGCCCGCTGGTGGTGGTGTTCACCGTGATCTGTTTTATCGTGACGATTCTTTTTAAAGCCGATGTTGATGCACAGGGAGGTGCGTACGCGACTGGCGTGCTTGCCCTCATGACTTCCGCCGCAATTGCAGTCACATTGTCAGCGCGGAGACGAGGTCAAAGTGTGCAATGGTTGTTTATGTTGATCTCTCTGGTCTTCATCTATACGACCGTTGTCAATATTGTCGAGCAACCGGAAGGAATTAAGATCGCACTGATCTTCATCGTTGCTATTGTTGCCAGTTCGCTCTTTTCTCGTGTGTGGCGCTCGACCGAGTTGCGAGTGGATCGAATAGAGCTTGACGACGCGGCGCGTGAGTTTGTCCGCAAGGCGGCAAAAGGAACTGTTCGCATCATCACCAACCGGTGCGATCGTGGAGACTTGCTCGAGTACGAAGCTAAAGAGAAAGAAAAACGACTTGATAATCACATTCCAGCCGGGGAACCAATACTATTTTTCGAGGTTACTCCGGGAGATGCCTCCGAATTCTCGGGTGTGCTGAAGATTCGAGGAGAGAATGTGGATCGATTTCAGATCCTGCGCACAGAATCGCCGGCCGTTCCGAATGCAATCGCAGCGTTCTTGCTGTTTCTCAGAAATGAGACTGGGAAACTGCCGCATGTGTATTTCGGTTGGAGTGAAGGAAATCCAGTTTCGTACCTTCTGAAATACATCGCATTTGGAGAAGGAGACACGGCACCGGTGACGCACGAAGTTCTTCGCCAGGCTGAAAAGGATCCGGATCAAAGACCGATTGTGCACGTCGGAGGTTGAGACTTTATCCACAGATTACACAGATTGTTGCGTCCAACTGGCGTCGGGAGTTAACATCACAAGCGCGTTGAAAACTTAATGTCTGCCGAAGTTGTTAGAGCCAAATCGGCTCTACAACGCGGGGGAACCAATGTTTCGCATCGCGAAACGCGGGGCTAATCGTGAGCGTCGTTACCACGAAGAACACTTCCTGTTCGAGCCCGACAGCTAACCTCGTAGGCGTAAGGGAAGGGCAGAATTGCTCAATAGGTTAATTGGAAGAAGCTCAGGACGACGCTTCAAACTCTGGTTATTCAAAGGCTCCGCTCAACAAGACGCCGAACACTCCAGCCCTCACAAGCAACATCCATGGTGGCAGGTAATGTGTTTGACCGGAGTCGACTATTTTTCGACTCTGGGCTATCAACCCGGAATCGCATTCCTTGCGGCCCAGGCGCTTTCGCCTGTCGCTACCTTCATCCTGGTGCTGCTCACGCTCTTCGGTGCTTTGCCAATTTATAATCGCGTTGCTGAAGAAAGTCCGCACGGTGAAGGCTCAATCTCGATGTTGGAACACCAGCTCTCACGCTGGAAGGGAAAGCTCTTCGTACTCGTGCTGCTGGGATTCGTTGCGACCGATTTCATTATTACCATCACGCTCTCGGCTGCAGACGCTACTGCCCACGTCATCGAGAATCCGTTCACTCCGGCGATTCTTAAACATCAGATCGGTGTGACTCTGGCACTCATCGCAGTGCTGGGCTTGATTTTCTTGCGCGGGTTCAAGGAAGCGATTGGAATTGCTGTAGCGCTTGTCGCCGTTTATCTGCTGCTGAATACAGTTGTGATTACTTTCGGGGTGTTTGAACTGATCACTCATCCTTTTCACTTTCCGGAATGGAAGCAGGCACTCTTTACTCACCCGCAGGTTCATGGAAATGGCTGGCTGATCATTGGCGTCTCGCTGATGTTGTTTCCCAAGCTGGCGCTCGGACTCTCCGGTTTTGAAACCGGCGTTGCCGTGATGCCGCTGGTAAAAGGTGATGCAGATTTGAGTGAGGCCGATTGGGCCGATATCCAATCCACTCGCACGGGCCAAGCAGAGACTAAGTCACTACCTTTGCTGCGCGGACGTATTAGAAACACCAAAAAGTTACTTCGCACCGCCGCTGTAATCATGAGTGTGCTGCTCATCGGCAGTAGCTTCGTGACTTCAATCCTGATTCCGGCGGAGAAATTTGCCGAGGGTGGAGAAGCGAATGGACGCGCAATCTCTTATCTCGCGCATCATTTCTTCGGCGATATTTTCGGAACTGTCTACGACCTGAGCACGATCATGATTCTCTGGTTCGCAGGCGCGTCTGCGATGGCTGGTTTGTTAAGTATTGTGCCTCGATACTTGCCGCGTTACGGTATGGCGCCGGAATGGGCCAGAGCTGCACGTCCCCTCGTGATCGTCATCACTGCGATCGCTTTCGCGGTCACGCTTATTTTCAAAGCCGACGTGGACCAGCAGGGAGGCGCCTATGCGACCGGCGTTTTGGTGTTGATGACCTCGGCTGCCATTGCTGTAACTCTGGCGGCACGGAGGCAACAGCGAAACTGGTATCTCTACTTAGGCATTGCTCTGATCTTCGTGTACACCACGATTCAGAACATTCACGAACGGCCTGAAGGCATCAAGATCGCGTCGTTCTTTATTCTGACGATTATTCTCGCGTCGCTTTTTTCGCGCGTGTACCGGTCTACTGAACTGCGAGTTGAACGCATCGAGTTGGATGATAAGGCGCGTCAGTTTATTAAGGATGCCGCAAAGGGAACGATTCGCATCATCTCGAACCGCAGAGACAGAGGCGACGCGGACGAGTATGCACACAAAGAGCACGAGAAACGTACGAGCAATCACATCCCCACCGGGGAACCAATCCTGTTTTTCGAAGTTACTCCAGGTGATGCTTCTGAATTTTCCGGTACCTTGTCTATTCGAGGCGAGACCGTCGACAACTACCGGATTCTGCGCACCGAATCGCCGGCAGTGCCCAATGCTATAGCCGCGTTTCTACTTTACCTGCGCGATGAAATGGGCAAGCTTCCGCACGTCTATTTTGGCTGGAGCGAGGGAAATCCGATTTCGTATTTGCTCAAGTACATTGCCTTTGGTGAAGGAGACACTGCACCTGTCACCCATGAGGTGTTACGCAAGGCAGAAAAGGACTCTAATCGACGTCCGATTGTGCATGTTGGCGGGTGATTGATAGAACTATGGTCGGGGGGGTCAGTGGGGGACTGACATTACTGCATCACCGCTGCTTGACTGCTTGATACTCGGAATCAGGCGTTTAGCTATGCGACTTCTGCGTTTGGAGTTTTTCCCGCGAGGAAGCACGAGCGACAGTAAACGGGCCGTCCCTGCGATGGATAAAAGGGAACGGTGGTCTGCTGTCCACATTGTGCGCACTGCACTGAAACCTCGATACGCTGTCGCACTCCCGACGACTGCGCGGCTGCGATCGCGGCTAAGCGTTCGTTCTTAGCCTGCTTGCAGGGTTTGCATCTTTTGGGTTCGTTTCTTAGCCCTTTGTCGTGGAAGAAAACTTGCTCGCCTGCAGTCCAAATAAAGTTCTCGTTGCAGTCAACACACTTGATTGGCCGATCTTGATATTCGCTTTCCTGTGTCCTCTCCATTACCTGAACGGCTTCCGTTTGTGCCATGATCTACTCCCCTCGGGTCCGTTAACCTATAAAACCATGATGCCGGCGGGCGATAAGAAAAAAGCGTTGAACAAATACGCTCTTCGGTTTGTTACCAATGAGGGTAAAGTTCCAGCCTGTAAGGGCCGCGATAGGACATCTGGTATATAACTATGGCGAAACTGTGTCAAGGTAAATCCTGCTTAAAACAGGTTCGCTTGACAGGTTTCTTGCTGAGTGGCAGCATCCGGCACTCTAAATGATGAAAAGAATACTGATTATCGGGTCTGGGGGACGCGAGCACGCCATCGTCTGGTCGATAAAGCAAACTTCACAGGAGCCAGTGGAGATTTTCTGCGTGCCGGGTAATGCTGGCATCGAGCAGTTAGCACGTGTGGCCAATGTCCCCATTAGCGATCATTCGGCTCTGGCAGGCTTTGTTGAGTCACACAGTATCGACCTCACGTTCGTGGGTCCGGAAGCGCCGCTCGTGTCTGGAATTGTGGATGCATTCACTAAACGCGGTCTACGGATCGTGGGTCCCACTGCGGCAGCAGCACAGCTCGAAGGCAGCAAGATTTTTGCGAAGGATTTCATGGCGCGCCACGGAATACCGACGGCTGCTTACCGCGTTGCAGAAGCGCCGGAAGACGCAATTGAGTGTCTAAGGACTGGGGCGTTTGGCTCCGCGGAGAGTCCGGTCGTGATTAAGGCCGATGGGTTAGCGGCAGGAAAAGGCGTAGTGGTTGCTGCGAGCCGTGTTGAAGCTGAGAAAGCGATCGAGGATCTCATGGTTCATCACGTTGCCGGCCGCGACGCTGCTGGTCGCGTGGTGATAGAAGAGGCTTTGAGTGGAACAGAAGCATCGCTTCTTGTTTTTGCGGATGGGCGAGACTATGTATTGATGCCAGCAGCGCGCGATCATAAGCGGATCGGTGAGAATGATACTGGTCCAAATACGGGCGGAATGGGAACTATCACCGATCCCTCGGTCCTGGAGAAAAGTATTCAGGATCGAGTCATCCGTGAAATTGTGGAACCCACTTTGGCAGGTGCTCGTGAAGAGGGTTTTGCTTTCAAAGGCGTCCTGTTTCTGGGACTGATGTTGACAGCGGATGGACCGAAGTTGCTCGAGTACAATGTGCGTTTTGGCGACCCTGAGACACAGGCAATCCTGGTTCGTCTAAAAACAGACTTACTTTCGATATTTGATTCAATGTACAGAGGGACACTTGGAAGTTTGGACGTGAGTTGGTCTGAGGGCTCGTCTGCGTGCGTGGTCGCGGCAAGCAAGGGTTATCCCGGGAAATACGAAACAGGCGCCGTTATCGAAGGTTTGGAGCCGGGGGGGCAGGATTCCGTTCAAGTATTTCATGCAGGCACATCGAAGGACGCCGATGGCCGGTTTATTGCAACGGGCGGACGCGTTTTGGGCATTACTGCGAGCGCTGAGAGCTTAGCGGACGCCTTAGGCCTCTGTTACCACGCTCTCGCTAAGATTCATTGGCCAGGCATGCAATTCCGCCGAGATATCGGTCGCTGAAGAACGTACTGTAGGGGCGGCCCTCCGTGGCCGCCCGTGGTTGGAGTCCACCGGATTCAAGAAACGATGACCTCGGGTTT
>DASTVU010000603.1:0-12432 GCA_035758935.1 Pyrinomonadaceae bacterium
TACTGGCAAAACTGGCGGATGACGAATGCCTGCAGGTAGAACAACCACACACTGACGAAGAACATTGCGATGACAAGCGGCGTCAAAATCTTACCGGCGATGCGATACTCAAACACCGCGAGAATGGCGAGACTAAAAACGGTGAAATAAGCAGCCGCCCCTACTCCCGCCAACGGCATCCCTGCCACCACTGCATACTGACTGCTGAGTACTTCTGAACACCCGGAGAGAATCGTGCAGCGAACAGTTTGCCCGGTGACGTGCTCAATCGTGAGGTAAAGCGCGTCGGCGAGTCCGAGCAATGAAAGCAGCGCCGCAAGAATGTAGATCTTTTTCATTTTGGGGCATTTCGAAGCTCATTCTGAATCACGACCCGGAGTTTTTCCGCCGGGAGATTCTCAAATGACACCTCACGCCCATTGATGAAAACTGTCGGTGTACCCTTCACCCCGAGCGAGCGTCCGCGCTTTCCATCCTCCGTGATCCGGTTCGCCACTCGATCGCTGTCGACGTCGCGCTTGTAACGGTCGACATCGAGACCGATCTGTTTTGCGTATCCTTCGAAAATCGGCCGCACATCAAACTCTTTTTTCCAGTTGTTCTGGTTATCGTAGATCAGATGGTGCATCTCCCAGAACTTGCCTTGCAACCCTGCGGCTTCAGCGGCTGAGGCAGCAGTTAGTGCGTGCTGGTGAGTTGGTACAAGCGGAAATTCGCGGAAAGTGACCTGCAACTTATCGCCAAACTCTGCCTCCATCTGTTTGAGTATCGGGTGAAACAGGCCACACGGCGGACACTCGAAATCGCCAAACTCTTCCAACTTCACAGGCGCATTTGCCGGTCCATGCGTATGCGCCGGCTCAGCTCCGGGAACACCGGTCAAAACAGGCTGTTGCGATTGCGCCGGTGAAGCCTGCGAACCTGGTGATGCTGCCGGCTGATTCGCTGCAGAATTCTGTGAAGCCGGTATCGATCGTGTCAGATACCAGGCGCTACTCAGTGCGACACCGAGAACAACAAGAATAATGATGAAGGGTAGTATTCGTTTCATAAGTTTTGTCTGGAAGAGTTCTTTAAACTGCGGCTGCGACAGTCGCCGCCAGCGAGCGGAAAATGTCTCGACCATCACTCGATCCGAGCAGCTCCTCACACGCACGTTCCGGATGCGGCATTAATCCGAGCACATTCCGTTCGCGGCTACAGATCCCCGCGATATTGTCACGCGACCCGTTCGGATTTGCGGCGTCCGTAATACTTCCGTCTGGCGCGCAATAACGAAATACGATCCGATCTTCGCTCTGAAGTTCTGCGAGCGTGTTGTCATCGCAGATGTAATTACCTTCGGCATGCGCGATCGGAAGGCGCAGCACTGTCCCGATCGTCATTTCATTAGTGTAAGGACTGTCCGTCGTCTCCACGCGCACGTGTATGTGCTCGCAAATGAAATGCAGATCGCGATTGCGGATTAGCGCACCGGGAAGGAGTCCGGCTTCACAAAGAATCTGGAAGCCATTACATATTCCGAATACAAATCGTCCACTCTCGGCGAATTTCTTGACGGAATTCATCACGGGGGAAAAACGCGCGAGAGCGCCGGCGCGTAGATAATCTCCGTAAGAGAAACCGCCGGGAAGAATTACTGCGTCGTAGGTCGAAAGATCGGTTTCGCGATGCCAGATGAAATCTACCGGCTGACCCACGTGTTTGGAGATCACGTGATAGGCATCGTGGTCGCAGTTAGATCCAGGAAAAACGATAACGCCGAATTTCATGCTTCTATCTCCACGCGGTAGTCTTCAATTATCGGATTAGACAGGACTTCCCGCGCCATCTTCTCGACTGACTCAAGTGCGCGTTGTTGATCCAGACTTCCATCTAGCGAAATCTCGAAGTATTTGCCCTGCCGCACGTCGGAAATTCCGGAGAAACCGAGTAGTTCTACCGAATGTTGAATTGCCTTGCCCTGCGGGTCGAGTACGCTGGACTTCAAGTTTACATAAACTTTGGCTTTCATCAGTTACCTGCCGCTCGGGGATCAACAAAGCATTGCTTAAGAAGCACTTGTTGGATAATATCTCCGGCTCGTGGACCTGTCGCGCCCGGATCGAACCCTTTTCTACAGGAGAAACTTATAATGCAAAACCCTCCGCCCGTTCAAACTGCCCCAGCTAAATCCAGCACGGGACTCGATGAAAACATTGCCGCTTTACTGTCGTACGTGTTTGGCTGGGTCTCAGGGCTGATTTTCTTCCTGATTGAAAAAGATAGCCGGCTCGTCCGTTTTCACGCGATGCAGTCGCTGCTGTTCAACGTGCTGGTCGGCATTATCGCCACCGTGCTGTGGGTTATTCTTTTTGTCTTTTTCCTGATTGCCAGCCAGGTTTCCGGTGTCATGACCACATTGTTGACTTTGGTGTCGACGTTGATTTGGATCGTGCTTCTCATCGCCATCCTGGTCGGCTGGGTCATGTGCTTGATCAAGGCTTATGGAAGCCAGTATTTCAAGCTGCCGGTTATCGGAAACTTCGCCGAGAAGTTTTCGCAGAAATAGGACCTACAAAATTCCGACTCTTCGATAGATCGCGTCGATATTTCGCAGGTAATGATCCAGCGAAAAGACGCGATCTATTTCGTCTGCGGATAATTGCGACTTGATGTCGTTGTCCGCTTTCACAAGTTCTCGAAAATCTCGATCCTCGTCCCACACTCTCATCGCGTTACGTTGCACAAAGTCGTACGCAGCTTCGCGTGACAGACCTTTGTTTGTCAGCGCGAGCAGGAGCTGCCCGCTGAAGATTAGCCCCTTGGTGGCGTTGAGATTCTCCAACATACGTTCCGGATAGACCACCAGACCGTCGATCAGACCAATTGCTTTTTGCAGGATGTAGTCGAGGGCAGTGCTCGAGTCAGGCAGCACGACGCGCTCCGCCGACGAGTGTGAAATGTCGCGCTCATGCCAGAGGGCAACGTTCTCGAGTCCGACGATGCTGTTGGCACGAATCACTCTGGCGATGCCACAGATGCGTTCCGAGATTATGGGATTGCGCTTGTGAGGCATCGCGCTCGAACCTTTTTGACCTTTAGTAAAACGTTCCTGCGCCTCGCGCACTTCGGTGCGTTGCCAGTGACGAACGTTTAGAGCGAATTTCTCTAATGACGATGCGATGATCGCGAGTGTTGTTAAGTATTCCGCGTAAATGTCGCGTTGGATCACCTGGGTGGACACGGGCGCCGGCTTCAATTCGAGACGCGCGCATACCTGTTCTTCAACTGCCGGATCGAGGTGTGCAAACGCGCCGACAGCACCACTGATTTTTCCCACTGCCACCGCCTCTCGCGCTCTCGACAGTCGCTCACGATTGCGGCGCATCTCGTCGAACCAGAGTGCGAAAGTCAAACCAAAGGATGTCGGCTCAGCGTGGATTCCGTGTGTGCGTCCAACCTGTGGCGTGTTCTTAAACTCCAGCGCGCGACGCTTCAGCGTCTCAATCAGCGTGTCGACTTTTTTGAGCAGGATGTCAGTGGAGTCGCGCAGCAAGAGCGCGTTGGCTGTATCGACGACATCGGAAGACGTCAGGCCGTAGTGAACGAACCGGCTTGCTTCACCGATCGACTCCGCGAGGTTGGTCGTAAACGCGATGACGTCGTGATTCGTCGTCTTTTCAATCTCATTAATACGCTGAACTGAAAACCGCGCGCGCGCTTTGATCTGTTCCAAAGCGTCATGCGGAATCGTGCCCATCTCGGCATGGACCTCGCACACTGCGATTTCCACGTCGAGCCATTTCTGAAACTTGTTCTGCTCCGACCAGAGCGCGCCCATCTCGGGCAATGTGTAACGATCGATCATTCTTCTGTGTTTTTTGCGCCTTTTTGTGGCTTCATTTAAGTGCTGTTGAATTTACAAAGTAACGAGCCAGCAACCAACGACCATTTTCTTCGATCAACGTAAAATTCTCCATGCCATCGCCACGCTCGAAATTTGTTTCATAACTCAGGATGAAGACGTGCCCTTTCAACGGCCCGCCTGAATTCTGTTGCTCAGTCGCGGAATGGAGCGAGCGCGACATCACTTTCCCAAGCTTTGTCCGCAGCGTCTTGAATACCTGGTTTGATTGATCGAGTGTGACATCCCTTCGCCAAAGCTCTGACGACTCGTTATAGATCTTCTCGTAGCGTTCCTGAGCAATGTCATCGCCGACACTTGCGATCACTTCCTGCACTTCGGAAGGAACACGCCCACGATTGGCCTCTCGCCCGCACGCAACCACCGATAACGCAGAAAAAAGGACGATAAGGAAGATAAGAGGATAGCGCGTCTCGCTCATACCTCAATCCAGGGAGTCGGTTCCTTGGGATAGGAGAGGCTGACCTCGGTGAAACCGACAAATAGCGGTGCTCGTTCCTGCAGTGCGACTTCGGCGTTGATCTTGGCAAGGTAGGGATTGTTTGCGCGTTGTGAAAGATGCGCGAGCACGATGTATTTCGCACTTCCGTCAAAACCACGTCGAATCCAGTCGGCAAGATCCTCGTTTGAGAGGTGACCGAGTCGCGACAGGATTCGCTGCTTCAACTCCCACGGATAATTGTCGCAGGCCTTGAGCATGTCGCGGCTGTGATTCGACTCGATGACGATCGCCGCGCAACCACGCAGACACTCACTAACGAGTGTTGTGATATGACCGAAGTCCATCACCGTGGCAATCTTCACGCCCTGGTGAGTTGCCGTGAAACCAAAGTTGTCGACCGCATCGTGTGGAATCGTGAAAGGATGAAAATCAATCTCGCCGATGCGAAAATCTTTGCTCGACTCAATTTCTTCT
Source organism: Pyrinomonadaceae bacterium (assembly GCA_035758935.1). Taxonomy (GTDB): domain Bacteria; phylum Acidobacteriota; class Blastocatellia; order Pyrinomonadales; family Pyrinomonadaceae; genus PSRF01. The sequence goes on from DASTVU010000603.1 coordinate 4,824, forward strand.
ACCCGATCGCGCAACGCTTTAGCCCGCCGGCGCGGCTCGTCGTTAGTGACGTTCTCTCTTTCACTTATGTACGCGTCAAGCGTTTTCCCGGAGATATAAACAGGACAATCGACAGAGCTGAGCAGAACACGCAAGCCGCCCGCGTGATCACCGTGTTCGTGCGTGACAAGCACTGCATCCAGGCGTTGCACATCTTCGCCGACCATTGCGAGACGGCGCGCGATCTCTTTTGCACTCAAGCCGGCGTCGACAAGAACGCGTGTGTCACCGGCAACGATCAAGACGGCGTTACCAGTCGAACCACTGCCAAGAACAGTAACTTTCATTTAGCCACGAGAAGGCACAAAAAGCACAAGATAGTCAGTTGACCTGAAGAACTGGCCACTATATCAGAGGTCAGCTCTCTTTTGTGTCTTTTGTGCTTTTTTGTGGCTAGATCTCTAAGTCAGCACGATCGACTTTAAATCCGTTGAGATTTCCTAACACGCCGAGTGCCAGTGTTTCGGATTTAAAGTAAGTGCGCGCGATTTCCTGAAGTTCGTCGAGGGTGGTGTTGCGGATCTTTTCGATTACTTCATCAGGCGAGATGCGCCGGCCGTGAATGATCTCCTGGCGCGCAAGCGTGCCGGCACGCGCGCTTGACGACTCGAGTCCCAAGAGGATCGACGAGATCGCCTGGTCCTTCGCGATTCGCAGTTCCTCTTCAGTGACAGAATTCCGCACAGTCTCGCGCAACTCAGCTAGTGAGAGTTCCAGAACCTCATCGAGATATTCAGGCGACGTTCCCGCGTAAATGTTAAAGACACCGATATCGGAAAACGCACTGCCGGCGGCGCCGACTGAATAAGCGAGGCCTCGTTCTTCACGAACCTTCTGCCACAGACGACTCGAAGTTCCTCCACCAATGACTGAAGCCAGGAGGCTGGCTGCGTAACGATCGTTGCTGAGCGCGTGTGGCCATGGCGTCGCGAGCACGAGATGCGCTTGTTCGAGCTCGCTTTTCTGTTCGATCAGAATCGGAGCTGCCGGACGCGGTTGGCTGTGCTCAAGTGCCTGCGGTCGAACGGCCGCGCCACTTTCACAACCGTCAAACGCAACGCCGACCAATTCGAGCAAACGCTGGTGATTGACGTTTCCGGCCGCTGCTACGACGAGATTACTGTAGGAAAACTCGCGCGCGTGAAAACCGACGGTGGTTTTGTGATCGAAGGTGGGTACGGTTTCCCTTGTGCCTTCGATTGGACGACCGAGTGGTTGATTGGGAAAGTACGCTGCGTTAAACAGCTCTCCGAGGAGTTCGTCAGGCGTATCCTCGACCATCTTCATTTCTTCGAGAATCACCATTTGTTCGCGTTCGAGATCCTGCTGTTCAAAACGCGGGTGCGAAACCAGGTCGGCGAGTAAATCTATTGCCTGCGCAATGGCTGTATCCGCAACCTTTGTCGTGAAACCCGTCATCTCATGGGTCGTGTAGGCGTCCAGATTCCCGCCCAGCCGGTCAGTTTCAACGGCAATATCCCGCGCGCTACGGACTTGGGTGCCTTTGAAGACAGCGTGCTCGATGAAGTGACAGATTCCGTTTAATTCGGCAGACTCGTGGCGAGACCCCTTGCGGACCCAGATTCCCGCGGTCACGGACCTGAGACCCGGCATATGTTCTGTCAGGACAACAATCCCGTTGGGGAGTCTGGTGGTTTGAACGTCGTCTATCATTCGATCAGGACCCAAATGGGATTTTTCTACTCCGTGGCTTTAGAGGGGGTTTGGATCCTAGCACGGCCTAAAAGTGGGGGTAAAGGGCGGCAAAAAACGTCTGTTTTTGGCCGAGTTTAAAGGGTAATTACTTGACATCGGTTTGCCGGGTGGTCAAAAATGATGGCCTGTTTGGTGGTTCCAGGTAAAGTCTCCTCGCCTGAACCAATTCGCCTGTCTTGGCTTCCAAAGGGACTTTGGTCGCGGAGGTCTTCAGCATGAGAATAGCGTTTCGTCTTAGTTTGTCTGTCATTGCGCTCGTGTCGTTCATATCCAGCGACGCCCTTGCCGCAGGCTCTAATAAGTCACTCGCTACCATTACAGGAACAGTTCGCGACAACCGTGGGAACCCACTCGCGGGCGCGCTCGTGTCGTTAATGCGAGAAGGCGTTAAGACGGTCAAACATACGACGACTGATAAAAATGGAAACTTCCTCGCGAAGGTTCTTCCCGGACGATATGGAATCAAGGCGGTTGCATTCGGATTCAGCGAAGTTGTTTTCACGGCGGTAGACGTAAAGGCACAACAGGAACTGGTTTATCGCTTCAATCTCGAACCAGTCGGTTATGGCAACACCTTGCCTGAACGCAGGCGGGATCGCGACGACGTAAAATGGGCATTGCGAAATTCGCAGACGAAGCGCTCGATTTTCCAGGTTCGCGAAGGTGAAGACTCCGCCATCAAGGCAGCCACTGAAGAGCAGTCTGCCGACGCCGCTCAGATGGAAACTGCGCCCGAGACTCCCAACGAAACAAGTTCAGACTCTCGATTAAAAACTCATGGTGTTTTGGAAAGCTATTTCGCAGGCAATGCGTATGGCTCTTCTTATGTCGGGCTCAATTTCGCTGTGGCAACCCCGGTCTCCGAACACGTCGAATTGATCTTCTCGGGTCAAACAGGCACCAGTGACGCGCTGCAACGTTTCGAAGCTTCAACACGTTTCCGCGTCAACGATCGTCATCGGGTGGGCATAACCGCTGCCGGAGCACGTTTCCCAACTCCTGTTTGGACCAACAGACTAATCGATCGATCAAATCTACACGGACAACTTTCGTTGCGGGCTGTGGACGAGTGGATCGTTCGCGACGGCATCGTGATCGTGATGGGACTCGACTACTCGCGCTTTATCGGCGCGGGTGGCGCGCAGGCCTTCTCGCCGCGCTTCGGCGTTCAGTACGACGCGAATGCACGCACACGCGTGAAAGCTGCGTTTGCTTCCGGCGGAGAAGAAGACGGTATCCAGAGTGTCGCAACTTTCGAAGAAGATCAGGTTGTTTTCCGTAGTCAGGCTGAACGTCCGGTCGCCTTCATCGACGGGGAGGCGGTGCTCGAACGAAGTCACCGTCTCGAATTCGGCGTTGAAAGAGTTTTAGACAACAGCTCAAACGTCGAAGCGACCGCTTTCTTCGATACCACCACCGGGCGCGGCGTCGGTCTGTTGAGTGGACCAGCGAGCGCCTTCTCGGGCAGAGCCGGTGATGCGTTTATCGACGTCGCCAATCAGCAGGGATCCTCACGCGGTATCCGCGTGGTTTACACGAAACGCTTGAATCGTGTTTGGACCGCGTCCGCCGGTTATGCGTTTGGACGCGGACAACAATTGTCGGCGACGGGTTTTTCGTCTCCTGCCGAACTCCTCGAGAGCGGAATGTTCCAAACCGGCGCTTTGCAGCTAGAGGGTTCCTTCCGCACCGGTACGCAGGTGCGGACAGTGCTGCGATTCTCTCCTGAGGCGACCGTGTTTGCCATCGATCCTTTCGCGGGTCGATTGGGAGTCTACGATCCTTCGTTGAGCATCCAGGTCACACAGGACTTACCCAGCTTTGGCTTGCCAGTGCGGGCTGAGGCGATTCTCGATGCGCGTAATTTGTTGGACGCACAAACAAGCAGTGAAAATGGCGAGATCCTTACCTTCATCGGTAACGGTCGACGGTCTGTTCGTGGTGGAATCTCGGTCAGATTTTAGAGGCGCGAGATAGAGAGCAGTCCGGTAAATTCCCTCTCACCCACAACGGTTCTGCTCCCCCTCGCTTACAAAAGGTGACCACAGATTTCTCTGATCTGTGTAAATCGATTAACACTGATCCGCGATATCCGTGTTTCCAAATTCTTGGAGACTCCGAAAAGTTGGATAGACCTCATCCGGGATAATTTCAGCAGGTATTGAATAGGGCCACAGTTTCCCCCGATTAGGACCACTGAATTCGCTGTTTTGGACTAATCGGCAAAATTCGGTGGTGGGAACATACTTTGCTTGAAATAATCGGATCTGCCAATTCATAAGAATTGGTGACGTCGTTGAGGTAGCAGTGAAGGGCTCGATAATCACAACCAAGACGTGGTTCCTGCTAATTGGTGCAGCGCTATTGATCAGCGCTGGCCTCCTCAACTTCCGTCAGCGAGTCAAATACGAAACGCCGCCGTGGGATGGTGTTGAGTGGGTCGACACAAAAGAGGGCGTCATCGCCAGGAGCATTGAGCATGATTCCGCCGCCGCGCGCGCGTGGATGCGGCCGGGCGACAAGTTGATCGGCATCACTCTCGATTACAACGCCAAGGCCGAACAAATCAGCTCCGCTCGCGACGTTCAGATCTATCTCGAACAAGCACGCCTCGATGGCCAGATCCACTACCTGATGCAGCGGCCTTCTTACGAAGGTGAGAATGCTTACTGGGCTGATCTGGATCATCTCGGCGCATTTCATAAATGGACGCCGAGAGTTATCTACATCAATCTCATCGGCGTGATTTACCTGCTTGTCGGCTTCTTCGTGCTGTTCAAACAGGGAGGACGCGCGCCGTTCGTTCTTCACTTCGCGACTTTCTGTCTTGCTGCATTCGTCTTTCTGTTCTACACGCCGGTTGGCAGTTATCGCGATCTCGATCTGGGAATTGCATTTCTCGACAACGCCGCACTGATTCTTTTCCCGCCGTTGTTTTTGCACTTCTGTGCTCTTTATCCATCACGGCAACAGCTTTTTGCGACGCGGCGATGGCGAGCAGTGTTGCTGTATGTACCGGCGCTCGTGTTGCTCGCGTTTTCGGTGGTCGTGTTCCTGCGCGATGAAATCGCGAAGGCCATTCCCGTCTTTGCCAGAATTCCGGTTTCAGAACAACTGATCGGACTGCTTTACTGGCTGAACATTTTCCATCTCGGTATCGCCCTCGCCGCCAGCGCCGCGCTGGTGCTGAGAACATTGTTGAAGGCGAAGAGCACCACAGTTCGTCAGCAGGTGAAGTGGGTAGTTTGGGGCACGTTGCTGGCCGTCGCTCCATTCCTGCTGCTGTACGCCGTTGTTTATCTGTTTGGCGCGCCCACTGATCGCTGGCTGACCGACGTAGCGATTCTGCCGCTCGCCGTGATTCCGTTTGCCTTTGGGTATTCGGTGCTGCGATATCGCCTGATGGACGTTGAACTGGTTGTGCGTCGCGTGTTTGTTTACGCGCTCACGACACTGGCAATCGCATTGCTCATCGGCGTGGTCGTCTATACGGCCGGCTTGTATGCGTTCGGCTCCGATCAGTCGTTCTCTTCCGGGGAGATCACCTTGCGCGTAGTAGTGGCGGTTCTTGCGATGGCGGCGATCGTGATGGTCGCAGCTCCGGTCAAGAACTTTCTCCAGGAGCAGGTCGATCGACTGTTCTACGGAGAGCGTTACAATCTGCGCAATGGTCTGCTCGATTTTGGCAGGACGATTTCCGCCACTACCGCAATCGAACCGCTCCTTGATTCTCTGGTGAATCGCCTGAAGGAAGTGATGAACGTCGAGCGCATCGCAATCTTTGTCGAATCGCGCACGGCTTTGACCGGATACGTTGTGGCACGTTCCGAAGGTTTACCGACGCCAATCCCTGTCCCAATGGATTTCCGTGAAATGATCCGCGTGCGATCCGCTGAGACTGGCGTGGTTCGCGCCGACGATCTCGATCTCGATGCCGAGTCGAATGGCTCCGGCTCAGTGCGACGATCGCTTCATTACTACGTGCCCTGTGTTGTTCGCGGGCGAATGGTCGCCGTGATCGGCCTGGGGCGATCCGCCGACGGTGGGCTGCTGTCGTCTGAAGACGTCGAGATTCTGCGCACTGTTTCGGGTTACGTTGCGGTCGCAATCGAAAATAGCTTGCTTTATAAAGATCAGCAGGCGCGCGCAAGCGAGTTGAAGATGCTGAAGGAATTCAACGAGTCGATCATCGAGTCGATCAACGTTGGTCTGCTTGCCGTTGATCTCGAGGGGCGGGTGACGCGCTTAAACTCGGCGCTCGAACATATGCTTGACCTTCGACGAGACGCGGCTGTCGGTCGTCGTGTTGAAGAACTCTTCTCGGAAGATTTCGCCGATACGCTCAAGCAGGTTCTCGGGAAAGATGGCTGGCTGCTCAAAGAGATCCGCAACATCTACAAGCTTCACACTGCAACGCGCGGCAACCGCGCCCTCGTTTTGAATATCGCACTCGCGCCATTGCAGGATGGACAAGGGCAAACCGGCGCGCTTGTCGTCCTGGAGGATGTCACTGAGCGCATCACTCTCGAAGAGCAGTTACAACAGCGCGAGAAACTCTCGTCGATTGGTTTGCTCGCCGCCGGTGTTGCTCACGAAGTGAACACTCCTTTGACGGGTGTTTCATCGTACACGCAGATGCTTCTGGGTATGTTGAACGAAAACGATCCAAAGCACGCGTTACTACAGAAGGTGCGCACGCAGGCTGAGCGAGCGACAAACATCGTCAACAACCTGCTGAATTTTTCACGCACAGGCAGTGCGACAGAGTTTGCCGAGCTTAACGTAGCGCGTGTGCTTGACGACACGTTGCAACTGCTCGAACCGCAACTGCGTCGCAGCCAGATCGAGATCGTGCGAAGCTACGATAAAGACGCGCCCGAAGCCTGGGCCAATGCCGGTAAGCTACAGCAGGTATTTACGAACCTGATTCTCAACGCACGCGACGCGATTCCTGATGGCGGACGAATCATCGTCTCAACGGGGACGGCCGAAGACGGATCTCTTGTCGCCGAGATCGCTGATACAGGTATCGGTATCGCGCCGGAAAATGTCGCCAAGATCTACGATCCGTTCTTCACCACCAAAGGCGTTGGTCAGGGAACGGGATTGGGTCTCGCGGTCTCATACGGAATCGTTCAGGAACATGCCGGTAGAATTTCTGTCGAAAGCACGCCCGGTCAAGGCACAACCTTCCGCATCACGTTGCCGACCGCGCGCGCCCGCGCTCGCCTACAGGCCGTTGGTGACTAGCCACAGCCATCCACAGATTACACAGAAGAATCTCAATGTTTTCTATTTTGCCTCTCTGTGTAATCTGTGGATGGTTTGTTACACTTACGCTTCTTGTGATGAGACCGGAAAAACGTAATTCCCGAAAAGGATCAGTGCTCGTCGTTGATGACGAGGAAATCATGCGCGAGGTGCTCGAGACGCTCCTCACGGCCGAAGGCTATCGTGTCGATCTCGCGAAAACTGGCGAAGAAGGTCTCGAAGCATACGGGCGACGTGCGTTCGATGTCGTTTTGCTCGACGTATCGATGCCCGGCATCGGTGGTCTGCGCGCGCTTGAAGAGTTTTTGAAGATGGATCCCGATGCGGTGATCGTGATGATCACTGCTTACGCCACGTTCGATACTGCAATTGCTGCGTGGGAGCGAGGCGCAGTCAGTTGTATTCGAAAGCCGTTTCAGAACGAACAGATCACCGCGACGATCGCAGCCGGTATTAAACGTCGCCGGAAAGAAGAAGAACGACGGACGCTGCGCCGGGCGATGAGCAAGGCAGTCGATCGCGGCGAGATCGTCGGTCGCTCTGACGTGATGCAGGAGGTCTTTCGGCTTGTCGAACAGGTCGC
>DASTVU010000604.1:0-6827 GCA_035758935.1 Pyrinomonadaceae bacterium
ATGTGCGCAGGCAAAAGGAAATCTATGAAGTTCGTTACACCTCCGGCGAACTTGGGTGTTCTCTTGTTTGCCCATGAGTCAACGATCTCCAGAAATATCTCTGTGAAGTACGCCGTCAAAAGGGCCACGAACAGTTGGGCCCAGGAGTTTTCGAAACCAAGTACCGTGTGACCCAGCAGGTTCAGCACGGATATCGTGATGGCGAATCGCCGAAGCGCGGCTAACCGCAGATTGGGTCGACTCATAACGACCCTCCCGATTTGGACCAGGCCAAAAGAACCGTGTACCAGCCCGGGTTCAGACTCAGAGACTCCTCGCGAACATTTCCGTCCGGATCGCGCCAGCGAACCTTGACCTGGACCATTCCCTGAAAATCACCAAGGCCAAAGTGAAGATCAGGACTGCGTTTGCCGCTGTGTCCATTCCCACCGTCTACCTGTCGCGTCAGCACTTTGCCATTTGGCAGAGTGACAGTAACAACTGCGCCTACGGCCGCACGTCCACGCATGTCGGTCGTCGTATTGCCCTGTCGCACAACCGTCTGTTCTGATTGTTCCTCCGTGACGGGCAACAGTAAGCGCAAACCAAGAAACGATCTTCTGACTGGATGTTCGTTGTGGTAGTAACTGGCCGGTCCCCACATGTTCGAAACGATCATGTCGAGTGACCCGTCGACGTCGACATCACCAATCGCGATTCCCCGACTAACATATTCCTCACCAAAACCGATCTCGCGCGAGACATCGACGTAACGATCGCCGACTCGCACAAAAAAAGGATTTTGATTACGTCCCGCGATGTCGGCGCCTTGTTCGATCCTGGGCCAGGAGGACGCGACGTTAGTTATGACTACGTCGTTAGCGGTGCCCAACTCCTGAAGCTCCGGCCACCTGTTTTCTGCACCCTGAATAAATCCGGTCGCCTGAAGCGCTTCCGGCACGCCATCGTTGTCAAAGTCGTCCAACTTCGCATCCCACGCCCAGCCACTACGTGCTAGCCCGAGTGGTTCACTGCGGTTTACATACGGAGCGATGCCCTTCTGCATTTCACCGACGTCACCGGTACTGATGAAGACCATTTGACTCTCATGCAATCCTTTGGGTTCGGTGATGTTGCTGACGTAGATGTCCGGGATGCCGTCGTCGTTCAGGTCAGCGAAATCGACGCCCATGCCTTTGAACGAGTCGCGCCCAAGCACGTGCGATTTGGGCGCATTAAACTGTGCCTGACCTTCTAACAAAGCAAAGCGGATTTGACCGCGTGTAGATCTGTTCCAGAAAAGACGATCCGGCCCAAAGTCGTGCGCTACATAAAGCTCCGGCAACAAGTCGCCATCCAAATCACACGCTCCCACCGCGAGGCCCCAGCCTCCGCCAACTCCAGACGGAAGAGCGTCGAATACTTCTTCATAACTGACGTTTGGATCGTTACCCGTTGTCGCAGACTTCCACCGGTAAATTCTTTCGCCTCCTCCGTTAAAGGCATGCGAGAACGACTGAGGCATTGAGACGGTGCCTAGGCCTGCGGGGTTATATAGATCCGAACCGTCCTTGAAGTAGTTGGCAAAGATGAGATCGAGGTGTCCATCACCATCGAGATCGGCGGTAGTTGCCGATCCGGTCATCCAGATCTCGTTCGGAAAAATATCGCGCACGACGTAATTGGTAGCATTAATCGACGAGCCGTCAGTTGACGGCCGCCACAAAAAAAGAAGCGGGGTTCTTCCTGCGTAATAAACAATCAAGTCGACGTGGCCGTCTTCATTCACGTCTGACAGAAGCAGGCCGAGCGGCGCCATCTTGTCGCGATCGAATAACGGTACTTGAATTAGCGCGAAGGGTGAGTAGCGATTGCCTGTTCCCGGAACCGGCGTAACGATGATCTGATCGGTTCTCGTGTCGATATAACAAGCATCATTGGAGATACCATCGCCATCCATGTCGTTAAGTGCGACGGCGGCACCGACCGTTGAGACGAACGCAGAAACCCGCTCTAAACTCGGATGGACCAGACGTTGATTGCGGATGGGTGGGCCGGGAAGTTCCGGAAGCGTCGAACGGGAAAACCCAAACCTGGCCGCTGCTGCGTTAACCTCGTTTTGATTTATCCTTAGCGCAAATCGCAACGCCAAAAACAATCCAAGAACAAGCAATAAGGCAGCTACAGTTCTGGCATTATGTCGACTGACGATCATTAAACGATTCGAGTTCCGGCTAGATTAGTTCTCCTGAAGGGGCACTGGATAAGGTTGGCTTCAATGTTTTTTCGGACGAAGCCTTTACGTAGATCCTTTCAGGCGGAGTTTGCAAATCCCACACGATGCCCACGTACGAGAGACACTTCAACAGATAATGACTGAAGTCGATTTCCCACCAATAAAAGCCGTGTCGCGCTGACCGCGGATAGTAGTGATGATTGTTATGCCAACCATCGCCAAACGTGAGTAGCGCCAGAATCAAATTATTGCGGCTCATGTCAGTGCTATTGAAACGACGGCTTCCCAGGGAATGAGCGATCGAGTTAATGCTGTAAATGGCATGGTGGACCAGCACTGTGCTCACAAAGAACCCCCAGGCCATCATCTGCAATCCCGAAGTCTGTAGCTCCGGTCTGACACGATTCAGAATCACGCCGAACAGGAAAAACAAAGCAGCCGCGAAGAGAGGTGGCGCAAGGTAAAACTTATCGAGCAGACGCAATTCAAAGTATTGCGTAAAGTTTGCTACGAGCTTCTGGTCGGCCTTACGAAAGCGCATGGAAAAAATCCATAAGCAATGAGACCACCAAAATCCATGCTGGCCAGGTGAATGAATGTCCGTTTCGCGATCCGAATGTGCATGGTGATAGCGATGGTGAGCAGCCCACCAGAGCGGACCTTTTTGATTTGCCATGCAACCGGCAAGTGCCAGCAAAAATTGAAAGATGCGGCCCGTCTTGTATGAACGGTGCGAGAAGTACCGGTGATAACCGGCGGATATCGCAAATATGCGAAGACAGTAGAAGCCAACGCACGCTGCCACTGCAACCCAGCTAATGCCCGTCCAAAACAGCAGTAAACAGCCAACGTGCAAGAAAACAAATTGGGCGATTGTTAAATAATCCAGTTCCGCTGCGCTTAAAGCGTGAAGCTTCGTACTACTCGAGTTTGACATGTTCGCTCATCTTACCATTCCCTCACAGTTCTCACGTCTAGCCACCATGCCCTCGTCAACTGAGTGAGTGTCAATTCCGACAGTTTGGAGGTGTCAATTTTGACATACCTGCAGCGGACTCGATGGACCCGTCTTTAAACTGAAATTTTTCTTTGCGTGTGTTTGCCCTTGTGTTTATTAGCCTAAGAAAGCAGTTAACCGCAAAAAATCCTTTCATTACGCCATCTTCTCCTGCACATATCCCTCGGCACGACGATAGCAATTGCTGAGGACGCCGCCGGCGGAGGTTTGATTCGCCGGATGGGTTGCCAGGGCCAATCATTTCGTTTAGCCCGTCCCCCTAACGACCAACACAAAGGAGCTTACTAACATGGCTTACCAATCCGGTGAATTTTCCGCCGCAGGACTTAATCAGCTCGGCGCTCCCCCAGGAGTGGGGACGTACGGCGATAGTCTCATAGTGATCGGTGGCACCAATCCGACGATGATTCAAACTACCTTCAGCTTGTCGAGCCTCTCGTCAGGCCCTCCCACTAACGGGGAGCCAATCGATACTGAAGCTCTGACAAACACCGCCAATTGGACCAGCACTTCCATGAAGTTGACTGACACCACTGCCTTCACTTATTCGCGGTGCGCTGCCATAACGATGCCCGACGCCCTTTATGGTTTCTGGCATCATTTTAATGGCGGTGATTTTGGAGGCATGGCCGGGAGCTCGTCCGATCTACGCGCCGGAAAATTTTCGGGCACCTGGGGATCGAGCATCAAGTTGCTCGAATCGGATGGAAAGACCGCGCCGGTACCATTGTTTCAGCAGAGTGGGTTCCCATCATTCGATCTCCAGGCGTACGCCGATGTAAGCGCGACCGCCTTCGGAGATAATCTCATCATCTTCGCCTGTGCACAGGCAACCTCGGCGAACAATAGCACCGGCGGAATCTACCTCGCCATTTACGACATAACCAAAATTGATCCGGACAAGAACACCTGGACCGCTGACTGGAACGTCTACTTACCCGTCGATCAAATGAACCTGGTCAACGGAAGAATAACGGAACCGTTTATTAATGGCGGTAACTCAGGAACTAACATCTCGATAGATTGGTTCTCTCTGGCCCCTAGCAACAATGGTGACCTCGCTTATTTTCTTGCTATCTCCTGCGAACCCCAAAATACGGGATTTCCAGATGCTGGAGCAGTGCTTTACTTGCCACTGAATGTGTCGGCAAACGGATCAGGCGGCGTAAACCTAAGTTTGAACATAAACGACACAACGGCTACGACGCTCTACATCATGGAAAATACCAACGTAAGCCCCAACTCGTTCGTGGCAAATCCAATCGTGCGCGATCCAGCGGGTCGCCTGAGGGTTTATGACCTCGCGAGTTCATGGGCCGGCTATCTGATGACCACCCTGGATCCGACCATTAATATTCATGAGCCGCTGCCGTGGTCGCCGGAGATTGATAAATTTACGATCCAGTCGTTGAACTGCGCGCCTGGCTCTTTATTTTACGTCTTCCCAAAAGCCCTGCCCGCGACCTTCAACAACTTACCGGCAACGGACTACGCCGTCTACGAGTTTGTCTTCTACAACCAGTGCCAGGTGAATCGCTATGGAACGATTCAGATGATCCCAAATTACAGCACGATGATTCCTGTTCAGAATAAAGACGGCGATCCGCCTCCACCAGTTGATGATACCGTCAACATCATCGCCGGCATCATCGACGGGCCCATACCGTTGCCGATTGCGAATTATGTGGGAGTAGATCTCGGTAGCACTCAGACCGATCAGGGCGACGTCATGTACGGCACCAATACCACCACTACAACTTCGCGCCAACTCACTAATAATTGGACCGTTGGAGTGGAGACCAGCGGTGAAGTTACCGAAGGTGTAGGCGCCGCCTGGAACCTCTCGGCGAATTTCGGGATGGGCTCTGTTCTGGGGAACTCGGAAACGTCAAGCACATCCTACTCGCTCTCGGCGCCCGCCATCGTCAACTTCGATGTGACTCCACCCACCCTTAGTCCCTTTGGCACCCTGCGAGCGGTCTCCGCGCAGATCAATGCAACCGCCTTTCGGTTTTTCGATCCGAACGGGAACCCCATTAGCGACGCCACGACCAATGACCCCGGTCAGGCATCGAAGATGGCGACTATGGTGACGACCTTTTTCCAACCAAACCAACTCAGCTATGTCCCGTACGCCGTCACACCAGGCGACCTAACGTCGTACACGCCTGTAGCATGGAATAAGAGAATGCAGGCGCTCGGGTATCCGGGCGAAAACTATTACGGCGACGTCATCTGTGCGAACGCTTACCCATTCGGAAACCCTCACCAGCCATATATCTCATGCAGTTGGTCGGAAGGCTCCACGGGTTCCACTGCCGTCAGCCGCTTTACTTCGTCCTATACGGAACAGAGTTGGACGTTAGACGCGAGCATATTTGCAGGAATCAGTGGTGGGGGCGGGTTTTCAATCTTTGGCCTCGGAGAGGAGGCGCAGGTTAGTTTACTTGCCGGCTCAACCGTCACTCACGAATCTACCACCGATGAGAACACTGAGAGCGGTTGGAGCGTTAGCTTGAGTGAAACGTGGGGGCCAACGCTTCCCAGTAAAAACCCTGACCCTAATGCAGTTACGAAATATGACTTCCGTATCTTTTTCCTGCCTGTGCCCACCGCACCCTCGACGCTGCCACCGAATTATTGGACGCAGGAGCTAATCAAGTACATGCCCAATGGAAGCTACCCTTCCAGCAAGAACATTGATCCGAATTCCTGTTGCTGGAAGATTGTCTTCGTCGTCACCGCGATAGAATACGTCGCGGGCTCCACTCTACAGCCATACCAGTACGACTTTGGTTCGGACGAGCCGTCGGTGTATCCGGCGGTCGATCCACCCCCGACAAACACTTAAACCCCGGAGTGCTCACACACTGTTCCCTGCTGGCAGAAAGGCCACGTCGCAATCGGCGTGGCCTTTTTGATCGTGGTCTTCTCTGATAAACATTCGTAGGGTTAAACTACCGATTTGTTACGCAGCTCTAAGTAGGACGATCTGCATGGAGAAGCCTGAATGAAGTGGTTATGGACCTCACTTGCCGTCGTGGTTTTCAGCACCTTAGCGACGGGCCAGCAAATCAAGCTTAGTGGAAGACTGATTACCGACACCGGAGAGCCTGTGCCGAATACGAAGGTTCGGGTTGAGGGTGAGTCGGCGCAGACTGATGCGAACGGACGATTCAATATCCCTTTGTCTTCGAAATTGCGCGAAGGGGCAAAGATAACGATCGTCGTTGAGAGAAAGAATTGGGTAATCAACCAGCCACTCGATGGCGAGTGGAACCTGCCAGCCACCGACCCGCAGGCACTCGACGTAATGATCGCTCCATGGGGATCAAAGGCGTTATGGACGGAAGCTCGAATCGAAAAGGAACTAAAGCAAAAGTCCGGTGATTACATCGACGAGCTTGCGCGGAAGTATGGCCTGACTCAACAGGTAACAAAGGAAGCCTTCGACAAGTGGGCCTCCATGCAGAACAACACTGCAAACACGCTGAAGGATCGGGGCCGAAGTGTTGATGGTCCAGACGCTGTGCGATTGTTGGGCGAAGCCGCGTCGGCTTACCGCCGAGCTCTGCTCGTTTTCACTCGTGAGTC
>DASTVU010000605.1:0-3613 GCA_035758935.1 Pyrinomonadaceae bacterium
ACGCGCGTAGAGATCGATATCGAGCGTATTGTGATGAGTCTTGAATGGACGCGCCGCTGCACCGGTAGCGAGTGGCGTCAACATCGGAGTCTCGACTTCAACGTAACCGTTGTCTTCGAGAATACGACGCAGCTCGCGCACAGTTGCCGCACGTCGCTCAAACACTTCTCGCGATGTTAGCGACTCGTCCTGCTCGTGTTTCAAACTTCCGGCAATCAGATCGGCGTAACGTTGACGTTGCCGGATCTCCGGATCGTGAATTCCATGCATCTTGTCAGGCAGTGGCAGGAGTGCTTTCGACAAGAATTGCAGCTTTTGCACGTGCAACGAGAGCTCGCCGGTTTTAGTAATGAACAGGTAACCCTCAACGCCGATGAAATCGCCGTGGTCCAGTAACTGAAACAGCTCCCACCCATCGACGTCACCACCTTCAGCACTGTTGTACACGCCGGTCACGTCGGCTTTGCGTATGTAGATCTGAAGACGCGAAATGCCGTCCGAGAGATGAACAAACGCTGCTTTACCCATTACGCGCGGCGGCGATGCGATACGTCCGGCGAGACGAACGATGAACTTGTTTAGCTCTGCGTTGGCTTGATCGAGTACTTCAGGCGAAGGCCGGCCTTCAGTCGATGGCGCTGGTTCAAACCTTCGAAACTTCTCCAACACGCTACTGATCGTGTCTTCTCTTTCCGGATCGACAATCCGGCTGCGTTCGAATTTGTTTGGATAGACGTTGCCGACGAGCGCGCGCAATGCTTCGAGATGCTCCCGCCGCGCGAGTGTTTGATCGTTATCTTCGAGAAAGGGTATAGACATAAAAGTGGCGATTATACAGACATCCGCCAAATCCTGTAATCTTTCACTAATGATCGAAAAGATTCTGAGCCCGGAGCAGATGCTCCGAGAACGGCAACGTCTGCGTGCCGCCGGCAAGCGACTCGTTTTTACAAACGGTGTCTTTGACCTTTTGCACGTCGGACACGTGCGCTACCTGGCGCAGGCGCGCTCGCTCGGCGACGCTCTGTTAGTCGCCATCAATAGCGATCAAACCGTGCGAGAGTTAAAAGGTCCGGATCGGCCGATCTTCAACCACCTGGAACGCGCGGAGATACTCGCCGCTCTGCGCTTTGTCGATTACGTAACCATCTTCGACAACATCTCGCCACGTAGTTTGATAACTCAACTGCTACCGGACGTGTTGGTGAAGGGCGGAGATTATCAACTCGATCAGATACATGGCCGCGAAGAAGTCGAGGCCGCTGGAGGCAAGGTCATATCGTTACCGTTTGTTGAAGGTGCTTCGACAACTTCTTTAATAGACAAAATCCGTCTTCATCCGTGAAATCCGTGGCTTAGTTTTATGCTGCTCCAAGAGATCACCGAAACACTCGAATATCAAAGACTCCTGAAGGAACTGCAAGGCAACGCGCGTGTGATCTCAATCAGCGGTCTCGTCGCCGGCGCGGCGCGTGCGCTTGCAGTTGCTGCTCTTCAACGCGAGACAGGCAAAACGTTTGCAGTCGTTTCGCAGTCTACGCGCGATCTTGAATCGTGGGAACGTGATCTACGGTTCTGGTATTCCGCGCTTTCGGGACAAGACGCCGACAACGAGATTCTCGTCCTCCCAGCTTCGGAGACAGATCCATACGCCGGCACATCGCCACATGCTCAAACACTGGAACGACGCGCACTCGCTCTCTGGCGACTGCGACAACAGTCATCGAAATTCGTACTCCTAACCGCGCGTGCCCTCGCGCGGAAGACAGTCACTCCGGAAGAGATCGCTAAATCGGGAGCTGTCTTGCGACGCGATGAAGATCACTCGCCCGAAGAGCTGGTCGAGAAACTCATGGCCACGGGTTACATGCGTGAAGATCCGGTTGGCGCCGTTGGCGAGTTTTCAATGCGTGGCGGCATCGTCGACGTGTGGCCACCGGGACGAGACGCGCCAGTGCGACTCGAGTTCTTTGGCGACACGGTTGATTCCGTGCGCGAATTCGATCCGGAGAATCAACTCTCGACCGCTCAACTAAAGGAAGTCGAGGTCCCGCCCATGCACGAGTTCGCTGTGACGGCGGTCGATTTTCAACTCTGGAGCGAAGCGGCACGCGAGCGCTGGAGCGACGAGCGTTACGACCGCTCGCTACGCGATCGCACCGCTTTCGCGAATGAAGGGGAAGCATTTACCGGTTGGGAATGGTTGATTCCGATCATCAAAAACTGCACCTCGAATGTGTTCGATCATCTTGGCGACGCAGTGTTAGTTATCGACGAGCCGGGTGGCATCGAGTCGTACCTGAGCGAATTTTACGAGAATCTTTCGGATCGCTATCGCCAGATCGACGAGGCCGACGACATCGCACTTGCGCCCGATGAGCTTTTCCTCACGGCCGAAGAGTTGCGCCAGCTTATTCCCACACGCCAGCGCGTTGAGTTGCGCACGCTCGGTCGTACCGCAGTCGAAACAGATTTCGAGCTTTCACTCGAGGCTGAGGCGCCGAAAGTTCAACTTGGCCGAGCACGCGGCACACGCCAGCCGATTTTTCTGTTTCCAGTTGTGGAGAACGCGCTCGAAGTTGAGTGGCAGGCGCAATCCACGCTGCGTTATCACGGGCGCATCGCCGATCTCGCAGCTGAGGTGACACGCGCAGTCGAAGAAGGAAGAACGACGCTTTTCGTGATGCCGAGTCTTGGTGTTGCGGAAAGAATTGTCGAGATCCTCAAGGAATACCAGATCGAAACACGTCTGGCGTTTACCACTGAGAGTTCGGAGCGTTATCAACCCGTTATCGTGACTGTTGGCCGTATCAGCGGTGGTTTTGAACTACCGCAGGCAGGACTCATCATCCACGTCGAAGCAGACGTTTTTGACGAAACCGCTGAGACAGTCGAACGCCGCCCTGCGGGCGTTGAGCGATCGCAAAAGACCGAGAAACGAAAACGCAAATCAAAAGCGGCTGCATTCCTTTCTGACTTTCGCGATCTCAAGGCAAATGATTATGTGGTTCACATAGACCACGGCGTCGCACGCTTCGGTGGTTTGCAGACTCTCGATCTTGGACCACGCACCGGCGAGTTCATGCTGCTCTTTTATGCGGACGAGGCGAAGCTCTATGTTCCCGTCGAACGTCTCGATCTCGTGCAACGCTACTCGAGCGCTGAAGGACATCAACCACAACTCGATCGACTCGGCGGCCTCGGCTGGCAGAAGACTAAGGCCAAGGCGAAACGCGCCATGCGCGACATGGCCGACGAGCTCTTGCGTCTCTACGCGGAACGGAAACTCGTCGGCGGTTATGCATTCGCCGGCGACACTCCGTGGCAGCGGGAGTTTGAAGACGGTTTTGCGTTTGTTCTCACTCCGGATCAGGAAACCGCGATCGAAGACGTCAAGAAAGACATGGAAGAACCAGTGCCGATGGACCGTCTGCTTTGTGGCGACGTCGGTTACGGCAAAACGGAAGTGGCCATGCGCGCCGCTTTCAAATCAGTGATGGAAGGAAAGCAGGCGGCGATATTAACGCCGACAACAGTGCTCGCGTATCAACACTACGACACGTTTCGCAATCGCTTTGCTCCGTTCCCGGTGAAAGTCGAATTGTTATCGCGC
>DASTVU010000606.1:0-8464 GCA_035758935.1 Pyrinomonadaceae bacterium
GCTTTCATCTTGTTCCCCATGATCGCTCCTTAATTAATATCCATCTACTTCAATGATTGCGTCTGCAAATGCTTGCGGCGCTTCCTGCGGCAGATTGTGCCCGATGCCGCCCTTGATGAGTCGGTGCGCATACTTGCCCGAAAATTTCTTTGCATAAACACCTGGGTCAGGGTGCGGTGCACCATTCGCATCGCCTTCGAGTGTGATCGTCGGCACGCTGATTACAGGGCTCTGCGCAAGCTTCCGTTCAAGATCGTCGTATTGCCGCTCACCTTCGGCAAGGCTGAGTCGCCAGCGGTAGTTGTGAATCACAATCTGGACGTGATCCGGATTGTCGAATGAGGCCGCGCTGCGATCAAATGTCGCATCGTCGAAATTCCATTTTGGCGAAGCGAGTTGCCAGATCAGTTTGTTGAAATCACGTCGATATTTTTCGTAGCCTGCGCGACCGCGTTCGGTTGCGAAGTAAAACTGGTACCACCAATCGAGTTCCGCTTTTGGTGGTAACGGCGCCCGGTTAGCTGCCTGGCTGCCGATTAGATAACCACTGACTGAGACCATCGCCTTACAGCGTTCCGGCCAGAGTGCTGCCATGATGTTGGCCGTGCGCGCTCCCCAGTCGAAACCACCGATAATCGCCTTCTCGATCTTCAGCGCATCCAGCAACGCGATTGCGTCAACGGCAAGCGCCGACTGCTGAGCGTTTCGCACCGTGTCGCTTGAGAGAAATGTTGTTGTTCCGTAACCACGGAGGTACGGAATGATCACGCGGTAGCCTTTTGCAGACAGGAGTGGAGCGACGCCGGCATAACTGTGAATGTCGTAAGGCCATCCGTGCAGCAAAATTACCGGACGCCCTGATCCAATATCCGCATAACCAATGTTCAAGACGCCTGCATTGATCTGCTTGATTGGACCAAGAGTTTGTGCCTTCGGCTGAGCATTTGCCAAATGCATCATGCTGCTCAACTCGGCTGCCGCAAACGTCACAACGGTATTACTAATAAAGCGCCGCCGGTTCATCCAGATCGCACCCTTCCTAAACGTAAATTGGCCACGGATATACACTGATATCCGTGGCCCAGTTAACGGGATTACCGCAATGTCTTGAACGCCTCACGCAAGTCAGCCGTTATAAACTCCGGCTGCTCCCAGGCTGCAAAGTGTCCGCCTTTCTCGTGCTTCTTGTAGAAGATGAGTTTGGGATATGCCTTCTCCGCCCAGCCCTTCGTGGGTACATCGATGTCGTCCGGAAAAGCGCTGACAGCAACCGGGATGGCGACGTTCTTCGGCCCGAAAAACGACGGAATCTTGTTTTCCCAATAGAGACGCGCCGAAGACACGCCCGTGTTGGTCAGCCAATAGAGCGTGATGTTGTCGAGGATGTCGTCACGCGTAAGCCCTTCTGTTCCACCGTCAAAGACGCGGGTGATGAGATGGTAACTCCAGATATCGTGATCGATTATCCACGCGGCGAGGGCAACAGGTGAATCCGCAATTCCGTAGAGCGTCTGCGGGCGGTGCCCCATTTCCATGGCGTAGCCAAGTCCATACTTGTAGAAGAAAGCGAGCCGATCGAACGCCTCCTTCTCGTCGGCTGCGAGGCCAGACGGCGGCTGGGCACCAGTAAAAGCCGCGCCTTCAACCTCGGGCGGTATGGCGCCGCCCATATTGGTATGAATTCCAATCAATTCGGGTGGCGCCTGTACACCCATTTGATCGACGATAATTGCGCCCCAATCACCACCCTGCGCGACATAGCGCGTATAGCCGAGACGCTTCATCAGGACGTTCCACGCACTTGCGATTCGCACGGGATCCCATCCTGGCGAGCTTGGTTTCCCTGAAAAACCGTAGCCAGGCATCGACGGAATGACAACGTCGAATGCATCTTCGGCACGGCCGCCGTGTGCCGTCGGGTCGGTAAGTGGATCGATGATCTTTATTTGCTCGATAACCGAGCCAGGCCATCCGTGCGTAACAATGATTGGCAACGCGTTCTCATGTTTCGAACGGACGTGGATGAAATGAATGTCGAGGCCATCGATCTCGGTGATGAAGTGCGGATAAGAATTCAGCCTCGCTTCAATTTTGCGCCAGTCGTAATCAGTTTCCCAATAGTTTGCGAGCTTCTGAATTGTCGCGAGTTGCACACCTTGTGTTGAATCCGTAACAGTTTCCTTTTCAGGCCACCTGGTGGCCTTAATGCGTCTGCGCAAGTCGGCAAGCTCCTCGTCCGGAAAACTCACCTGAAACGGGCGAATAGCAGTTTTGTCGGGCGCCATCTCGGTGGCTTGTGTAGCATTCGTTTGGGTCATGGTCTTCTCCTTTAAGTCTCGGTTAATGCGTGGACGATCGTTTATCGTGATTCTCAGTTATCAAGGTGAATATTGTGTGAAGACCAGGTCGCGAGTTGGGACAGCCTGGTGACAGGGAAAACATTTCTTCATCGCCGCCTCGTCTGTAGGCTTGCCCTTCTGATCAAATGACGCAAACCCCCAGCCGCCAGTTGCGGCGTACTTCTTTGAATCCCTGATCATGAATTGGAGGTAAAACTCCGTGGGAGCACCGGCAACGAAAGATTGGGCCTGGCCAAAAGCTTTGTTGTTTTCCTCCGAAGAGACGTAAGCCCACGCGATTCGACCAATAATCGCGCCATCCGGGAACGGAAGCTTCCCTTCCCGATATGCCTTGATAGCTATTTCATTGCCAAGAATGGCGCGAATATCATTGAGATTTCCTTTTTCTTGCGCGACGGAGACAAGCTTCCAATCGCGATATCCATCGGGAATCTTGGTTACGAAGATCGGGGCTACCTCTTGAACGGGGCGCGTTGCGGTCGCTGTGAAACCAACAGCGCCGGCCACCGTTGCGACTGCAATCAACAAGAACAATATTCGTTTCATAACAGTCCTCCTCAACTTTACCGGCGCAGTAGACCACGAGTGTCGGAAGGAATCTATTGCACCAAAGTATCGATCGATTTTGGTACCGGCGAATTGGTCCATAGATACCAAAGTATGATGGACTTTTAAACCGGACACGGGCATCCTCATGGCATGCAGGACGTACGGGAAACTACGGCGATCGATCAGGACATCGATCAGGACATCCTCGAACGACTCAAACGTGCCGAAGAAGCCCTGCATCTGAGTCGCATTGGCAGTTTCGCCTGGAATGTGGCGACGGACGAAATCACCTGGTCAGAACAGCTCTATCGTATCTTCGAGTTTGACCCGCAACTGACCGTGACGCTCGAACTGATCGGAACACGTGTACATCCCGAAGACCTTCCGTTGTTACAAGACATGACTGATCGGGGACGAACTGCTGCAAGCGACTTTCAATACGAACATCGTCTGCTGATGCCGGATCACTCGGTAAAGTATCTGCACGTAATTGCTCACGGAACGCGAAATGAGAACGGTGAGGTGGAATACATCGGCGCGGTCCAGGACGTTACAGATCGGCGTTTGTCTGAAGAAGCACTCGGCAAAGCGCGCTCCGAGCTGGCCCACGTGGCGCGAGTGATGAGCCTGGGCGCATTGACAGCGTCGATCGCGCACGAAGTAAATCAACCACTATCGGGCATCATCACCAACGCCAGCACGTGTATGCGAATGTTGGAAGCCGATCCGCCCAACATCGACGGCGTTCGTGAAACTGTGCGACGCACGATCCGCGACGGCCATCGCGCCGCCGACGTCATCACGCGTTTACGCGCGCTCTTTGGCGGGCAAGAAGCGCTGACCGAGCAAGTGGATTTAAATGAGACGACTCGGGAAGTGATCGCACTTTCTTTGAGTGAATTTCAGGCAAACCGCGTCATCCTGCGCGTCGAACTTGCCAATGATCTTCCGGCAGTCTTAGGCGACCGCGTGCAGCTTCAGCAAGTCATTCTAAACTTACTTCGGAATGCTTCGGACGCAATGAGTGATGTCGACGATCGTCCCAGGCAGTTGTTGATCCGAACGAGGCAGGATGGCGACGGTGGCGTGCGTCTCAGTGTGCAAGATACTGGCAAGGGTTTCGAACCTGAAAATATTAGCCAGCTGTTCAATGCTTTCTACACAACGAAGAGCGACGGCATGGGAATCGGGCTTTCGGTAAGTCGCTCGATCATCGAGAAGCATAACGGCAGCATTTGGGCAACGCGGAATGATGGTCCGGGAGCGACTTTTTCGTTTTCGATTCCCCGTTTTGTCGAGGCGGCAGCCACTGCGAGGCAAAGCTAATGGCTACACGCCCACTCATATCCGTAGTTGACGACGACGAGTCGGTGCGTGAGTCGTTGCCCGATTTGCTGAAGGAGTTTGGATTTGACGCGCAGGCGTTTTCGTCGGCAGAAGACTTCCTTTCTTCCGACTGGGTGGGCCAAACCAATTGCCTGATTCTCGACGTCGCGATGCCCGGCATGACTGGACCAGATCTTCAGCGCGAGTTGACGCTTCGCCGGCAGGAGATTCCGATCGTTTTCATCACTGCGCATCGTGATGAACACGTACGGCCTCGTTTACTGGCGCAAGGCGCTGTGGAATGTTTGTTTAAGCCATTTACAGATACAGATTTGCTTGACGCACTCAACACGGCGCTGCGAGTGAGTTAAGCTCTACGTATGACTTCAGCTGGCCCTGCACCGAAGTCGCAGGAGAAACCGATCGTCTTTGTTGTAGACGACGACGTATCGGTGCGCGAATCGCTCGAACTATTAATCGATTTCGCGGGCTGGAAGCCGGAGACGTTCGCGTCTGCGGCAGAATTTCTGGCGCGTCCGAGATCGCTCACGCCCAGTTGCCTCGTGCTCGATGTTTCCCTTCCCGATCTTACTGGTCTCGAACTGCAAAAACTCATCGCGTCCGATCGCATTGATATGCCAATCATCTTCATCACCGGTCACGGTGACGTTCCGATGACGGTCCAGGCAATGAAGGCTGGCGCAATCGAGTTTCTGACCAAGCCGTTTGACGATGAGGTGTTGCTGAACGCGATCCGCCAGGCTATCACGCGCAGCACCGCGACACTGAAGGATCAGGCTGAGATGGAGTCGCTGCGCGAGTGTTACGCGTCGCTCACGCCTCGCGAGCAGGAAGTCATGCAGTTAGTTATCTCCGGAATGTTGAATAAACAGATCGGTCTAAAACTCGGAATCAGCGAGATCACAGTAAAAGCTCATCGAGGCAAGATGATGCTGAAAATGAAGGCCGACTCCGTCGCAGAGCTGGTCAAATTTGCCATGCGACTCGGCCTCAGATAATCCACAGATTACACAGATTCTACAAACAATCTGTGTAATCTGTGGCTAGAAAACGCATTTATTAAGGAGTTTGAGTTCATGTACAAGTCGAAAGTTTATTCTGCTGCCAGCAAAACGGCACCGCTCGCTGTCAGTACGATTTCGCGGCGCGATTTAACGGAGCGCGACGTGCGCATCGAGATTATGTTCTGCGGCATCTGCCACTCGGATCTGCATGCGGTGCGGGACGAGTGGAACGAGTTTATGCCGACGGTGTATCCGATTGTTCCCGGTCATGAGATTGTGGGTCGTGTTACTGAGGTTGGATCGGCAGTCACGAAACACAAGCCCGGAGATCTGGTGGGTGTCGGTTGTCTGGTTGATGCGGATCTTACGTGCAATGAATGCAAGGCGGACCTCGAGCAGTTCTGTCCGAACAGAATTCTTACCTACAACGATCCGGACAAGCATCTCGGTGGCGTTACATATGGCGGCTACGCGGAAAGCATCGTGGTTGATGAACACTTTGCCTTAAGTGTTCCTTCAAATCTCGATCCGGCTGGTGTCGCGCCGCTACTCTGCGCCGGCATTACAACGTACTCACCGCTTCATCACTGGGGCGTAACAAAAGGCAAGAAGGCCGGCATTGTTGGTCTTGGCGGACTGGGCCACATGGGTGTGAAGATCGCACATGCTCTCGGTGCACACGTCGTGGTCATTACTACTTCGCCTGACAAGAAAGAAGACGCGCTTCGTCTCGGCGCGGACGAAGTCGTTGTGTCACGCAATACATCCGAGATGGAAAAACACGAAGGCACCTTTGACTTCATCATCGATACTGTATCTGCACAGCACGACATCAATAGTTATCTCAGTCTGCTCGCCCGCGACGGCAACATCACGCTCGTCGGCGCACCACCGCAGCCACTCGACGTGAAGGCGTTCTCTCTGATCGGTGGCCGCCACAGTCTGTCTGGATCAGCCATCGGAGGTCTGCGCGAGACACAGGAGATGCTCGACTTCTGCGGCGAACACAACCTCACTGCCGACGTCGAAGTTATTCCGATTCAGAAAGTCAATGAAGCCTACGAGCGATTAGCAGAGTCTGATGTGAAGTACCGCTTCTCGATCGATATGGCCTCGCTCGAGGCTGACTGAAGAAAAATTTAGCCACGGATTACACGGATTTATCTGCGTTACCCGTGGCCTACTTTAGCTCGGCGAGGCGTTGCTCGATATTCGGAATGGAGCGGATCTGGAACTCGGGTTCGATCTTCTTCGCGAGCTCAAGGGCTTTTTCGTAAATCGGGCGCGCCTGTTGAGGTTGGCCCATCTCACGAAGAATATCTCCCACCGCGAGTTGAGTCTGTATTGAATCTGGTGCCAGGGCGACGGCCGCCTGGGCTTCCGCTAGTGCCTGGTCCAGTTGCTTTGCTGCGGCGAGATTTCGGGCTTTCTGGACCTTGCTAATCGCCGCGGCCAAAGGCATGTCGAACTTACCGTCAAAGACAAACACGCCGTGATCGATAACTGCCGCCGGTTTCAGCAACTTGAATTGACCGTATGGATCGAGTGATCCCGGGCCGAATTCGACACCCGACAAGTTGCTGGCGCTGATCAGCACCGGTCCATTTATGGAGGTTGGAACATCGATCGGCACGTTCAGCCACAAAGTGCTAATCGTTGGCAAAGGTTTACATGGAATGCCGTAGTAGTTTGGCTCGGCGACGCCTTCCGCGAAATACAGAAACCAGCACTCTTTCACTCCACGCTGATCGAGATATTGCTTGATGCTCTTTAGTTGCTGACCCCAATCAGAATTTGAGTCGGTTAGATACTTGTGGGTTTGCGAAGGTCCGCCCCAGAGCTCGTTTGAGTATGGAATGTAGTTCGGAAACGCCATAACCGAAGAAGCTGCATGGACCAACAGCAACACTCCAACAGCGTATGCCCACTTTCGACTCGTCTGGATCAACGCCCACATAGCGCCGCCAATGAGTACATAAAGAAACACGTAAACGACCAGGATGTGTCTAACGCCGATGTTCATTCCCACGGTCAATGCGACTATCAGATAGAAGATCACGGGAACAAGCAGAAAGAGGACTTCACGCCAGTAGTTCAGACGACGCGTAGCAACGACACCGAGAGTCAACAGAAATAGCGCCAGCACTGCAACAGTCGATTTGATCAGAAAGGCAACGGGAAAGTAGAACCACACGTTGTGTGCATAAACTTTGCCCAGCAAGTAGCTCGTGTAGTAATTCGCAGTGAGTTTTACGTCCACCAAACCGTATAGATACGACTCAGGAAGAAGGTGGAAGCGCGCTGCGGTTGAAATCGGCCACGCTTCGTAAGGTTTCAGACCTTCCACATACGCGGCCAGTGGCGGATTCAGTTGCAGGCCGTTTGGTCGTGCGTCGTAGCGAAATCTGTACGTGGACCAGAGGACGACCCAACCAATTAACCCGATGAGCGCCAGCGAACCTAAGAGCTTGAATGTCCGATGGCCGATGATTTCACATACCGTGAGCAAGAAAAGAATTGGCAGGACGAGGAGACCTGTGTGTTTGGCTGCGAGTACAAGTCCAACCGCCACTCCGGCAACGATCAGCCGCAAAGCCGAAGGAGACTTCACGAACCGGTAGAACATGTACACGCTGAGAAACATGAAGCAGGCGAGTCCTACGTCGGTTGTGATAAGCGCGCCGTGGGCCAGGAGGTTTGGATCGAAAGTGATCAGAGTGAGCGCAATAAAGGCAGCGCCGGTTCCAAACATTTCACGCGTTCCGAAGAAAACAACTAACGCCGTAAGCAGTGTCAGAATTGCTGCGGCCGAACGCGTGCGCGCGAGAATCTTGTCAGGATTATTCTGATAGAGGAATTCCTTGCCGCGAAGAAACGCGTCCTCTTTAAAGAAGCGCTCTTCAAGTGCGGGAGACTTCGGTTGCGACCACAGCAGGGGGACGGTCACAAACAGTTTCACGAGGGGCGGATGTTCAGGATTCAGGCCGTAATCGCCATGAGTCCAGGAACGATAGCCGGTAAAGATGTGATTACCTTCGTCCCAGGTCTGCGATTCTCTGCGAACCGAAAAGAACAATTGAAGGCTAAGAATAATGAGCAGGACACAGAGCGCGGCGATTTCGCGTGCGTGGAGTTTCATTCTGGGCGTTTGGGCAGTCATTGTAACCGACCAAATCACTATAGACCAGATCGTTCTTGCTTCCG
>DASTVU010000607.1:0-6905 GCA_035758935.1 Pyrinomonadaceae bacterium
AGCGCCCCCTTCGAGCGTCCCGCGAAACGAAATGGGGAAACATACTCAACGGCGTGAACATCGTCGCGAAGTAGAAACGAACTCTTTTCCGTTATCAAAAACGAGTTTGCCGACTCAGCCGAGCGCAACCAAAGCTGCATCGCGTCGGGGTCGAGCAAAGTCGAGTCATCAGCACTGCCTTCACGGTCAAACACGCACATCACGTTCTTATCGCGACCGACCGTTACGTACGCCGCACACATCGAAGCGTCAATCGCTTCGAACGTCGCCCCAGCTACCCGACGGACTAACTGCTCAGGTTCAAGCGCGCGCAGCAGTCCTCTACCGATGTCTGACAAGAACCTAAGCTCGCGATTACTACCGATCAGCGCCCACTCGCGTTGCGAGGTGCGCACGTGCAGGCTGACACGCGACAACAGTTCGCCAGGCGTTGAGGGTTTGGTGATGTAATCGTCGGCGCCCGCTGTGAATGCCTGTACTTTGCGTGCTTCATCGTCACTTTCAGAAAGCGCGATGATTGGTAACTTGCTCGTAGTTGGCTGAGCGCGGAGCAGTTTGCACAGCGCGAGTCCATCGACGCCCGGCATCTCGAGATCGAGTGCGACGAGGTCGCAGCGCACACCTTTCAGCACACGCAAAGCCGACGAGGCTTCGGTGGCAGTCACAACACGATAGTGGGCGGTTTCGAAGATTTCGCGGAGCCTGTCGCGGGCGGCTGCGTCGTCGTCAACTATTAGAAGTGTTGCGCTTTGATTTTCGGCGGGAGCTACCATGCTTTCAGCAGGGCACGTCCGTGAAGACACGCCTCAATGCGATTGAAAGCGATGGTGAGGATTATGTCAAGATTTCGGCCACAGATATGCGCGGTTTAGTTACTGATTTCAGTGCTCATGCTGAGGATTTCTGATCTAGCCGGGGCAGTGCTCCGGTGAGTTGACTTCATTCGGTACATTTCGTTGTCGGCGGCGACGACCAATTGGTCCAAAGTCTCGCCGTGAACGGCAAATGTCGAGGTGCCGATGCTGATTCCGACGCTCGCAAAACGGTTCTTCCCAACTGACAGTGAGAATTTCGAGACAGCGCTCTCGATGCGCATGCAGAGGTCTTCAACCTGCGCGCCTACAACTTCCTGCACGAGCGCCACAAACTCGTCACCGCCGTTACGTGCCAGGAAATCATACTCGCGCAACTGTCCCTGAATCAGGTTGGCCACTTCGCGTAACACCTTGTCTCCAACTTTGTGACCGTACGTGTCGTTTACGTTTTTAAACTCGTCAAGATCGAGCATCATTACCTGAAAAGATCGATCTGTGCGCCGCGCGCGAGCCGCTTCTTCCTCAAACCGCAAAGCCAGATAACGCGCGTTTGGCAAACCAGTCAGCGGATCAGTCAGCGCATTCGACTCAGCCTCAGCATGCTGCATAGCATTGCCCAATGCATCTGAAGCAAGTCGCGTTACTGTCTCGAGCAGTCGCATGTGATCATCCGTGTATTGCTCCAGTTCACTCGAGTAAACCGAAAGGGCGCCCAACAGGAGATCGTCCTTGAACAACGGCAACGACGCCATCGAACGATACTTGATCCCTGCTTCCGGATTGATATCTGCGAAATCAAGACTCGGATGAAGCTGGTTAACGGCGCTGCGATTCGCGAGTGCAAAGCCAGTGACGCCTTCGCCGAGCGCAATACAGCGGCCGGCTAACTTCTGAGCGTTTTTGCCAACCACGTGTCGGGCAGAAGCGTAGCCTTTATTCTCGTCGTAGAAGTAGACAACGCACGTGTCGAAGGGGACCACGTGGCCCACCTTGTCAACGAGAATCTCAAGCGTGTGCTCAACGTCGAGCGAAGTCCCAAACGTACGCGCGATTTCATACAACGCGTACACTTCGCGATGCGCTTTCTTGATCTGATCGTAAGCGATGTAGGAGCCACGCTCGCGAGTCTGAGTCATGTCCACTTCACTCAGTTGAATCGGCGGCTCGGTCGAGTAATTGATAGGTTGATGTTCAAGTCCGAGCTTTGCGATCTCGCCGTCAAATCGTGGCAGGTTTTTGATGAACTGTTCTACGACGACCGGATCGAAATGAATTCCAGCACCGCGTCGCAACAGCGCAGTCGCTTCATCGAGCGTCATGCCACGTCGGAACGGTCGATCTTCACGAACAGAGTCGAAGCAATCGACCACTGAAATAATGCGCGCTGTGATCGGAATCTGTTCCCCGCGTAGGCGGTCGGGATAACCTCGTCCATCCCACTGTTCGTGGTGATGCCTGACGATCGGAATAACCGGATACGGAAAATCCACACGACCGAGGATCTGGGCACCAACAACCGTGTGGATCTTCATCTTCTCAAACTCTGCATGGGTGAGAGGCCCAGGCTTGTTGAGAATGTGCGGTGGTACCGCCAGTTTGCCGACGTCGTGAAGCAACGCACCTGCTTTCAACGCGGCTATTTCATCCGCACCAAGCCCAAACACCTCACCCATTCCAGCCGCATAAATTTGCACGCGTCGAACGTGGCAATGTGTTGTTTGATCTTTTGCATCGATCGCGGTGGCGAGAGCTTCGGCCGTCGCGAGATGAAGGTGACTCAGTGCTTCGACCTCGTTTGTCTTTGATTGCAAACGCGATCGAGCACTGCGATAGATGAGATAAGTTGCGAGGATGGAAATCGGAGTGAGAATTAGATAAGGCAAAAGAAACGTGCCGTAGATCAGTTCGAGCACAAGCGGAACAACAAGCAACATCCACGCGATCCATAGCTGATTCGCGCGCCACCAATGTGTCACCAACTCGCGCAATGAAGCTGCCGGAGACAGAACTGGGAGCAACTCAGATCTGTCTCCGGCGAATTGGGCAAGTGGCAGCCCCAGTCGGGCGGGCTGCCGTGCTGGGTGAGATGTCTCACGACTTGTTGTCGTCATAGAACTGTGCGGCTACGGACCCCGTGCGGAGAGCCCGCGAAGCCTGTCGGCTTCTTCGCCGCGCTGTCCTACTTTTCAACTACTGTGCCGCGGGAATTTCCGCGTTTTCTCGAACAACTCACCCGCTTTATTCCATTCTGACAGGTCAGATTGAGAAGTTCAGTCAAGCTGATAAACTAGCCGCGCTAATAATGGAGGCTCGTTCTACACAGGTTGGATATGTCGATCTACTGCGCCGAAATCGCAGCTTCCGACTACTGTGGCTCGGTCAGGTTGTCAGTCAGATGGGCGACTGGCTCGACACGCTCGCACTCTACACGCTCATCCTTCAATTAACCGGGTCGGGTCGCGACGTCGGTTTGCTTCTCGTCGCGCGCTTTGTGCCGAGTTTTTTCTTCGGACCGATTTCGGGTGTGATTGCTGACCGGTTCAGCCGGCAGCGAATTATGATCATTTCCGACATCTTGCGCGCGGTTGTAGTGTTGGGGTTTCTTTTTGTGCGGCGCGCTGATCAGTTGTGGATAATTTATGTGCTCACTGTTTTACAGTTAGGACTCTCAACATTTTTTGAGCCCGCGAAGACCGCGGCTATTCCCTCGATCGTCGAACCTCGCGAGTTGGTTACCGCAAACGCGATATCGTCCGTGACGTGGTCGGCAATGCTCACCCTCGGCGCAGCTATCGGAGGTCTCATCACCAGCACGCTCGGAACTGATGCTGCTTTCATTCTCGACGCAGCAAGCTACATCCTATCGGCAGTATTGATCGCCAGTATTCGTGTTCCAAAACGTCCGAAACGTGAGCGACAAAAAGTGTCCATTGGTCGATTACTGGGAATAACCGAGACGATCGACGGAATCAGGTACGTCAAAGATCGACCCAGAGTGCTTGCAGCATTGCTGGTAAAACCTGCCTGGGGCCTGGGCGGAGGAATACTCACGCTATTAGCGGTCTTTGGTGAACGGATCTTTCCGATGGGCAAAAATGCCGGCGGAGGAATCGGTGTACTATTCGCGGCGCGTGGAATCGGAACCGCCATTGGCCCGCTTGTCGCAAGACGTCTTTCCGGTGACGGAGACAAAGGGCTGCAAGCCTGGATCGGTATTGCCTTTCTCATCGGCGGCGCTTTTTACATTGCCTTTGGTCGGTCTACGAACTTCATATTCGCCCTCGTTGTGCTTGGAATCGCGCATTGTGGTGGCAGCATTCTGTGGGTTTTCTCCACGGTGATACTGCAAAAAGAAGTCGTCGATAGTTTTCGTGGACGTGTCTTTGCGGCTGAGCTGGCGCTCGTTACGTTAACTATGGCGGCGTCAAATTACGTTACCGGTGAGCTGCTCACTCGCTTCAACATGTCGCCGCGTACGGTAACTGTTGGCATCGGCATAATATTTTTGTTGCCTGGGATTACCTGGTTTCTGACTCGGCGTTGGTGGAACCGGTCGACGCGTGAGTCAGCGCGCACAATACGAATCGAGGACGCGCGCGAGCAAAAAGTGGTTCATACCTCAGTAGAGTAATGACTGATATGCGAATCAAAGTCGGAGTTATGGGATCGGCGGCATCCGAGAGTGCGCGTCTGGAGACTGGAAACACACTCGTCGCCAGAGCCGAACGTCTCGCACAAGCGATCGCAACCAAGGATGTTGTGCTGTGTACTGGCGCTACCACCGGCATTGTTTATGTCGTCGGGAAAACAGCGCACGATGCTGGTGCGTTTCACATCGGAATCTCGCCTGGAAGTAATGAACTGGAACATAGCGAACTGTACAAGCTGCCGACGGACGCATGCGACGCGTTGATCTACACGGGATTCGGGTTGAAAGGGCGAAACGTTGTGCTCGTCAGATCGTGCGACATCGTGCTGTTCATCGCGGGCGCAATGGGTTCACTGAACGAGTTCACCATCGCGCACGACGAGGGAAAGGTCATCGGCTGTCTAACGGGCACCGGCGGCGTCGCCGACGAATCCGAGTACCTGTTGCAACGTTTCGGCAAACGAACGAGCGCCCAGGTCTTTCAAAACGACGATCCGGAGAAGCTAATTGATGACTGTCTTAGCGCGCTCAATCGCTAAATTTTTTCCCAACCCGATCAGTGAATCAGATTTCGATAACGAGATCTGGCAGCAGTGCGAACCGATCGCGATTGAGCACTACTGGTCCGGTGAACCCGCTGTACCCGATCGTCATGCTGAAGCAAGGATTTGCTGGTCTGATGAGGCACTTCACGTCCGCTTCCTTGGCGTACAACGTGAGCCGTTGATCGTCTCCGACAACCCGCAAACTCACAAGAAAACGCTGGGACTATGGGATCGTGACGTTTGCGAAATCTTCCTCGCGCCTGACGCGGCGAATCCCTCGCATTATTTTGAGTTTGAAGCAGCGCCAAATGGCGAATGGATCGATCTCGGAATCACCGTGAAACCTTCGGGAAGAGAAACTGACTGGGACTTTGTTTCCGGCTTCAAAACAGCCGCAAAACTCGAGCAGGAACAATTGTGGGTCGGAATGAGGATTCCGTGGAGTGAAGCTATTCCGAAACCAAAATCAGGCGATTCATGGCGAGTGAATCTGTTTCGGTGCGTCGGTCCGGAAGCCCCTGAGCGGTATCTCGCATGGCTGCCGACGGGGACTGAAGAACCGAATTTTCACGTCCCTGAGGCATTTGGAACACTTCAGTTCGAACTGTAGGGGCGGCCCTCCGTGGCCGCCCGTGGTTTGGCTAGAGCTATTCAGAAAGCGACGGCCTCGGCTTGGCGAAAACGATTCAAAACCACGGGCGGCCACGGAGGGCCGCCCCTACAGTAGCTTTGATCGGTTAAGATGGTTCTCAAGCACCAGGTTGGTGGGCCACGACCTTCGCGACGTACTTGTCAAAACTGGCCCGATCCGACTCGCTCATCTCCAGAATTCGCGCCCCAATCAAATACCCGGTCCCGTCGTCCAGGCTCTCATACCTAACTGTCGCCACTAGCATCTCCACTGCTCCAGAAGGCAATTCTAGCTTGATGTGCAATTTCCGCTCGTCTCCGGCGAGGTAGTGTTCGCCAATCCGAATCGCGGGAACAACCAGCGCCAATCCAGTCGCACTTACATCAAGCGTGTGCCCATTAAGCGTCGGCAGGCGGCGATGACCATTCGAACTCAGCCGCGGATCTGACAGGCTTAAAGTAAAACTCAGACGGGCTCGCACACGCCTGGAATGCCGCCGGTTGCCAACGAAACGGCGTAGTCGTGACACAATTCTGCGGGGCAATTCCGACATTGTTTGAAGCCGCTAACAATTGAGGCAGGGCACAGATCTGGAAGCGATTGGGGGCCGGTCGCAAACTACATTCTAGAGAACCTGATTGGAATGGTGCAATAGTTTAATTCTTTACGACGAGTGGTTTTCCACCAGCGTCGCCACTTCGTATGCCCGAAGCGTCCAAATAGAACGAAAGACGGCCCGAGCGACCATACTCGGCGGGCTCGGCCGTCGCGTACCACGACTTCCCGTCCGCTGGACGGATCACCTGGAAGCGGTAGCCAGTTGATTCCACACCTTCAAGGTCTTTGGGAATAAATCCGGCGGCGATGAGTTCGGCCATGTTGCCAAATTGCCCTTTGTGGCCCTGGCTATAGGCGACTTGCGCGAGTGTGATGCGCGTCAACATCTCCTGAACGTCGCTGTGGTGGGCGTTGATGCGCGCCTCAAAGAAAAACTTCTTGCCGCCCTTTTTCACAAGCTCGAGATTTTCCCGGTCGCCTACAAGCCAGGCGTTATCGACCTTGATTAACGGCGCTGGTTCGACCTTTTCCTTTCCATCGGCGTCGATGACCTTTAGAAAGACCGTAGCAGCATCGCCGCTGATCTGTTCACCCGTAATATCGATCTTCTCCGGAATCTTTTCGCTGATGGCAATCGCCATCCTCTCGAAGTCCGGTTTTAGATCGTTAAATTCCTCCGGTGACAGTCCTTCAATCGCCTGCCGGTA
>DASTVU010000608.1:0-17429 GCA_035758935.1 Pyrinomonadaceae bacterium
ACAGATTGCACAGATTATGGCAACGAAGGTAATCATGCCGAAGCTCTCCCCGACGATGGAGGAGGGACAACTCTCGCGTTGGTTGAAAAAAGAGGGAGACAAAGTCTCCATGGGCGAGCCGCTCGCCGAAATCGATACCGACAAGGCGACGATGGAAATGCAGGCGCTTGCAAACGGCGTCCTGCGCAAGATCTTGATCAATGAAGGGCAGTCGGCGCCTCTTGGACAATTAATCGCCGTGATCGGCGAGCCCGAGGAAGACATCGCGTCTCTGTTATCTGAAGCACCAGCGGCGGCCGCGAAACCGCCAGAGCAGAAGAAAGAGGAACCGGAGAAAGCTCCGGAGCCACCTGCGCCCGCTCCACAAGCAAAAGCCGCGGCGGCAAGCGCTCAACCTCAACCACAGCCCAGGGTCGACAACGGCCGTCAGCCACAAGCTGCCGCTACCGACTCAGGCCGTTTAATCGTCTCGCCTCTTGCAGCACGAATGGCTGCAGAAGCTGGCATCGATCTTCGTTCGCTTCAAGGCAGTGGTCCAGGCGGACGTATCATCAAGAAAGATATCGAAGCGGCGTTGAGCCAACCAATGGCAGAAGCTGCCACCCCGCTCCGTCTCGTTGAAACTCCTCGATTCGAACAGGCGGGAGCTTCGGCTTATCGCGACGAGCCGGCCAGTGAAATCCGAAAAGTTATTGCGAAACGGCTTGTCACTTCACTCGGACCGATACCGCATTTCTTTCTCACGTGTGACATTGAAATGGATCGAGCCGCAGAGATGCGTAAAGGCATCAACGCACTCGATCCGGATCTAAAGATCAGTATCAACGACATCATCATCAAAGTGACCGCGGCAGCATTGATGCAGCATCCCCAAGTCAATGCATCTTTTCAGGAGAAGATCGTCAGGTATTACGAACACGCTGACATCGGTGTGGCAGTGGCGATTGAGGACGGCCTGATCACGCCTGTGGTGCGTGCGGCCGATCAAAAGTCGCTAAGTCAGATTGCTGCGGAAGTGCGCGAATTGGCTGAGCGTGCGCGTACGCGAAAGTTGAAGCCGGAAGAGTATACGGGTGCAACCTTCTCGATCAGCAACCTGGGCATGTTTGGCATCGATGAGTTCACGGCGGTCATTAATCCCCCCGAAGGCGGGATACTCGCCATTGGCGCCATGACACCGAAACCGGTTGTGCGTGAGAACGAGATCGTGATCCGGCAGATGATGCGCGTCACGATGTCGTGCGATCACCGCATCATCGACGGCGCAACCGGAGCAAAGTTCCTGCAAACATTCAAAAAGATTCTGGAGAATCCGCTCTATCTCGTTGTATAGCCACAAAAAAGCACAAAAACACAAAATGGTTTTCTTGTGCTTTTGTGCCTCTTTGTGGCTAATCCAATTACGCGGCGCGAACGCTTTGACGATTGAAACAGCTCGCGATCTCTTCAGCATCGAGTGTGTCTCGTTCCATCAACAACTCGACCAGACGCCCGATTGATTCCTTCTCTGCCGTCACGATTGCACAAGCACGCTCGAGTTGCTCGTTGATCAACTCGGTCGTCGCTTCTTCAACCTTATCCAGCAAACTCTGGCTCCGCTGCTGATCCGCCTGGCCAAGATGAATTGGTCCGAGTCGACTCATGCCAAACTCGCTAACCATCCGCCTGGCTATCTCAACGGCGCGCTCGATATCGTTCGAAGTTCCCGCAGTCATCGTCGCGAGGAGTACCTGCTCCGCGGCACGACCACCAAGCAACAACGCAATCTGGTCTTCGAGGTATTCGCGCTTCTTCATAAAGCGATCGCGTTCGGGCAGTGACTGCGTCACACCAAGTGCACGCCCGCGCGGAAGGATTGACACCTTGTGTATCGGGTCGCCATTCTCAACCGCTAAACCAACTGCAACATGACCAGCTTCGTGGACTGCTGTTGCATAACGCTCGTCCTCGTCCATCATGAAGCCTTGTCGCTCGGCGCCCATCAATATGCGATCACGCGCAATCTCGATGTGCTTGCGGGCGACAGCCGGCGAGTCGTCGCGAGTGGCAGCTATCGCGGCCTCGTTCATGAGATTCGCGAGTTCAGCACCGGAGAAACCCGGAGTTCCGCGTGCGATCCACTGGAGGTCGAGCCCGTCTTCCAGTTTAAGATTTCGTGCATGAACTTTCAGGATCGATTCGCGACCAGAAACGTCAGCGAGGTTCACTGCGATTTCACGATCGAATCGTCCAGGTCGTGTGAGTGCCTTGTCGAGAATATCAGGCCGGTTGGTTGACGCGATCACAACAACCGCACTCGACTGATCGAATCCATCCATCTCGACCAGCAATTGGTTCAACGTCTGATCCTGATCGGCAGACGCTGAATCGCCGCCGCGACCACGCTGTCGACCGAGAGCATCGATCTCATCGATGAAGATAATGCAGGGCGAAAGCTTTCTTCCTTTTGCGAAGAGATGACGCACGCGCGCCGCCCCAAGTCCCGCAAACTTCTCCTGAAAGCTGGAACCGGAGGCAGCCAGGAACGCGACACCAGCTTCTTTCGCCGCAGCTCTGGCGAGCAGCGTCTTGCCAGTGCCTGGAGGTCCATAAAGCAAAATGCCACGCGGAACGCGTCCACCGAGCCGGCTAAACCGCTCCGGATTCCGCAAGAACTCAATCGTCTCCGTTAACTCCGCCCGAGCTTCGTCAACGCCTGCGACATCGTCAAATCCGACATCCTGCTTGCCATTGTGATTCTCCAGCTCGAATGAACCACGACCGCTCATGCTCGAGTAGAGTTTCCAACTGGCAAATCCGATTACTCCAAGCATCAGGATCGGCAGTCCCCAACTGAGAACATCGGAAAGAATTCCAGGCTGGAGCGGCCGAAACTCGACCGGCACATTGTTCTTACGGAACAGTTGCACTACTTCAGCCTGCGTGGTTTCACCCGTAACCGTTGCTTCGACGAGCGAACCGTCAGCTTTAGTAACGGTCAGGGTCTCACCCTCGACAGCGAGCGCCACCGCGCCGCCGGTTTCAGCAAGCTTGTAGAGCTGGGAGTAGTTGATCTTTTGTACTGATGATAACTGCGATTGGTAAATCGCAATCGTGCCCGCAACAATAAGGGAAAGAATGATGACTGACAGGCCTACGATGGCGACTTTACGTGTTCGAAGCGATACCCGTGGGCTGGGGGTAGGCATAAACAAACCTCCAAATGATCCGGCAGACTGCACCTCTGTCTGGCCAGCAACAAGATAAAAAAACCAAAGAATCGGGGTTAGAAAAGCGACGGAACTTCGATGGAAGGACCCGCACGCGAAAAACCGAGACAGGCTTAAAACACCGACGCGCCCGCCTTCGCGAACGCTGCCATCACTTTAGCACAGATTACACAGATTCGTGATAGATCAATTCGGGTTGTCCGTACGGTTTCCTCAGTATTTTAAAATCCGTACCATCCGTGGCCTTGATTGCTATGTTTTCATACGCTCAAGACACCTGTTCCCTTCAAAAAGCCCCGAAACTAAAACGGCACACTCGTTGCTCAACCGAGGTCGATTGCTTTTGTACCAACGAAACTTGGGCGTGGTCGACAAAAGGAGGAAGAACAAATGCTTTGGACGATTTTTGTAATTCTTTTGGTCCTGTGGTTACTCGGCGTGGTAAGTAGCTACACGGTTGGTGGGTTTATCCATATCCTGCTGGTCTTAGCGCTGGTGGTGCTGCTTATCAACATTATTGGAGGACGTCGAACAGTCATTTAAGGCAAACTAACACACTGTTTGCCCTGCTCGGCGCCCGACAGTAATTGCAGACCCGACATTCACTCGTCGGGCGTCCACGGAATCAGACAAGTGGTAGATCAAAATCACTAATGATTCGCCCTACTGGATAAAGATTCATCTGTGGATCCCAGTAGGGCGAACGTCTGTAGAAAAACCGCAGTCGTGCTGACGGGCTTGCGGCAAATTCTGCGTCCGTGGCGAGCAGTTGTCGGAACTCCTGTTCGAGCTCCGGATCGTTCGCCATCATCTCGCGAGCGAGAGCTTCGAGTACGAAATGTTCCGCGTACTCCTTCTCTTCAAAGATCGCATTAAAGAAGCCCCAACGGGCGAGAGAGTCGGGCGCGTGTGGCTCGAGTAAATTCAGTATCACTCGTCCCAGGGCCTGATTCACAGGCACGATCCTTGAGCCCGGAGGAAAGACTCTCGTCTCGGCGGTTCGTTCCACGTCGAAGCGCGGCATGTGCCTGCCCTCGAATGGTTCCTGCGGCCAGCTAACATTTGTAAATCGATAACTCTCAACTTCGATTGACCTAAACGCTGCGAGCGTTTTCATTCGTACTCCGTGTGCTTTCAGCACATCAATAATCTGCGTCCACTGCGCGGGCACGATGTAACGAAGCGGTGGAGCAACAGCCGTCTTCACACGAAACGTTTGATACATCGGCACTGTCAGGTCGAGCGGCTCGCGACCATAGACCACACGCAGATCACCCGACACATCGCTTTGCTCCGTCTCGTAGTTGAATGCCTTCAATGCAAACGGCGTCGATTCGTCGGTAAGTTCAAAATCAAGTGGAAAACTCGCATCCGGATCGTAGACTTCACCAATGGCTCTAGTGCGCTCGTCGGCTTCGCGTCCAAGCTTTCGCAGCCGTTCCGGATCGCGATTAACCTCCACGAGGGCTGCTTTCAGAAAGTCGTACGTGCCGATGACGCGTGAGCGATAGTCTTTGATCATGTGCGTCTCGATCAGAATGCCCGGGCGATTTCGCAGTGGGACGTAGCCGGTTGAGAAACGCGGCGAACCATTGAAGTCTCTCGTGCCCAGTTCGAGATTACGATTGTCGATAAACTCGAGATACCAGGAGATCACATTGCCCGCGGCTTCGGTTGCAGATTTCACCTTGTCGTCAAAGACATCGCGCTCCCATTCGAGTACTGCGCTGTCTACACCGTCGTGATGTTCGTGGTGATACGTGATATTGCAGCGGTAGTCGGCGCCGTCAGTGACGTGACAATCGATGAATAGATCCGGGTGCCATTGATGCCAAAGACTGAGCCAGGCACGCGTTTCCGGCGTGTCGGCTTTCATGTAGTCACGATTGAGATTTTGATAGGTGCTGGTGGTCCGCCAGCCCATGTCAGCGGGACCGTTTTGGTTGATGCGATTGTAAGGACTGGATCTTTCGTGACCGTCGGTATTGTAGATTGGAATAAACAGCAATACGACGTTCTTGAGTATTCCTGTGACGGTCTGTGTGATAGCGATGTCGCGCAACAACGCGAAACCAGCGTCTTTACCGTCCGGCTCGCCGGAGTGAATGCACGCCTGGATCAGGACGACGGCCTTGCCTTCTGCTTTTGCCGCTGCGGCTGTAAATGTCTGCGTCTCGGAAGCGATTATCAGTGGCAATTCCCTGCCCTGCCCGCTGAAGCCAAAGCCCTCGTATTCAATGATGGATGAGGCGTGGGCGAGGCGACGTGCAAAGGCGATAGTGTCGTCGTAGTTAGGTGTTTCGCGGTAATCGGTGCTTTCGGCGTGCGTGCGCCATTCCGGTGGTATTGTCATCTAGTTTGATTTCCGTGAGTCGGTTTCACAGGATTAACAAGAGAAAACAGTTTTTACATGTTAATCCTGCTAAATCTTGTGAATCCTGTGAAGCTAGTCTTTGAATAGAGCGCTTAAAGTGCAGTGCTACACGAGCGGCACTCCGTACGCCGGCGGGCGTTCAGAGTGCCGCATGCTGAACAACGAACGTACATCGTTCGTGCAAACCAACTGGTGATGAACGCGCTGCCGCCCAGAATAATAATCAGGACTGCCGCATTCAGAAGAAATTCCTTCAACCTCTAGCGATTCTCCAGTCTGGAATGATGACGCGAACCGCGTTCATACCCGGACTGGAACGGTCTGTCAAGCACAGTATTGGCATAAGCAGTTCGCAATTCCTCTTCGACGTCGGAATACGCCTTACCTCTACGCTTCGGATGCAAAGCGGCTTCGTAACCACGACGATAGCTCAGCTCGTCCCGATCAAAGTCTCCGCCGTCGCGGGTGTAGTATGAATGCTCTCCTTCACGCAGCTCCTGCCACCAGTTTTCACGCAGTGTATCGAGATCTTCAGCACCCGCATCGTTCATCGCTTCAGTGGCGTTATCCGCCTGATCACCTTCGTCCACATATGCGATGACTACTGAATGCCCGTGTCGCAATGCGTCTTCATAAAGATAGACGTCTTCGTGAGGGATACCTTCGCCTAACTCTTCTTCGACGCTATCGCCGACGGCAGACCCTGCAGCAGCTCCAACTATGCCCAGCAACCCTGCGCCCACCATTCCGAATGCGATCAGTGGACCAATACCCGGCACAATTAGACTTGCGACCGCCAGACCTGCTGTAGCGCCACCGGCAGCGCCCATTGCGCCACCCACAGCAGCACCCATCGCGCGACCCATTCCCGGTTCCTCAGTGTCGGTGACTGGTACGCCCGCTTCAAGTCGTTCAGAACGAGTTCCGGGCTTGACGATACCGATTCGTTTGTCTGGTATACCAAGACTTCTTAACCGATTGACAGCGGTTTCGGCGTTATTTTCTGATTTGAATACTCCAGTAACTACCTGCATGTGTATCCCTCCCGATGTTGTTATCGACCAAAGATTTAGAGGCTATTGTCATTCCTAAACAGCCTCAGAAACTCGCCGACACAAATCGTTGAGGAATTCCGCAAAGCTATGTTAGAGTCGAACTGCGATAAACCAATAAAACGCGAGGGTTAGCGGATGTTCGACATCGTAGAAAAACACTGGCCAATGTCGGAGGGCGACGGAAAGGCAACACGCAAGAAGCGGCCACGCATACTTGCGATTACTACGGATTGTTGCACCGGTTGCTCAGGTTCACCGGCATGTGTCGAATATTGCCCGATAGAGGCCTGCATGTTCTGGGTACCCGATGAAGATCACCCTCCGTTTGGCAGAATCGAAGTCGATCCGTATCTCTGCATTGGTTGCCAGAAGTGCACCAGCAAAGGTCCTGATGGAGCGTTTCTCGATGGTTGTCCGTGGGATGCAATCGAGATGGTTCCGACTGACGATTGGGAAGCAGTGCACGGGATCACACTTCCCGATGCGCCACCTGCACCTCCCGCATAAATCCGGTTTTCTATCCGTTTAATCTGCGGTTAATAGCTTTCGCAGTAAGACCCGCTTGTTCCTTGATGCGCCCGGAAGCATCGTTGGAATTGGCGTAGCTATCTATTAACGGCAGATCCTCTTTAGTACCGACAATTGCTAACGCCCGCAGTGCTT
This sequence comes from Pyrinomonadaceae bacterium, assembly GCA_035758935.1. GTDB lineage: Bacteria > Acidobacteriota > Blastocatellia > Pyrinomonadales > Pyrinomonadaceae > PSRF01. The sequence continues at coordinate 7,302 of DASTVU010000608.1, forward strand.
CCCAAACACTCTCTTCATCTGAAATCAGAGTCAACAAGTCTTCGTCTCGCAACACCTGCGAGCCATTCGGTTTCAGGATCTTGTTGACGCGCCCAGGCAATGGCGATCGCAGTTCGACGACTTTTCCATCTGGCTGCTGAATCCGCGCGAGCGGCGTACGGCGTGCGACCGTTGAGCCTTCGTGCATACTGCTCACAATTACACCATCCGCAGGTGCTTTGAGCACGTATGGCTTTAGCATCGAGATCAGTTCTTCTCTTCCGCTGCTATCTTCAAATCTAACCAGAGCGAGTGCGGCGTTGCGACGAACAATCGGTTCCGGATCGCGCAGTAATTTCAGCAGCGTGTCGTGGAACTCCTGCGACTTGTTATCAAACCCCATCAACCACGCTACAGTCAGTCGAAACTCTGTTTCGGGACTGCCGCTGAGTGTCACTAACTGTGGATACCAGTTTTTTGCACCGGTATCTCCGCGTTCAATACGCTGCTGAATTTGCAGGAGTGCATGTTGGACGTGGCGCGGGTTCTTTTCGTCAGAGAGATACTTCGAGATGTCAGCATCCGACAACTCGCGTCCAAACCACGAGAAATACCACGCCAGAAACGTCGCTGCTACGAAGAGTATTGCCAGAAATAGAATCGGTTTTGAACCGGGAACAGCCATTCGATGAAAACGTTTCAGGAAGGATAAATCTGATACAGCATAAGATAAACGATCACGCCCGTAATCGATACGTACAGCCAGAGGGGCAAGGTAATCTTCGCGATACGACGGTGTCGTACGAAGTCATTGCGAAAGGCGCGGTAGAAGGTAAGCACGACGAGTGGCACAATCACGATCGCGAGGATCGTGTGACTTGTCAGGACCGTGAAATAGAGGGGCCGCGCAAGGCCGGTGCCCTGAAAACGCGTTGTGCCGTGATTGAAGTGATAAGTGAGATAAGAAGTAAGAAACAGTAGCGAAACTATTAAGGCGCCGATTTGACAAGCTCGATGTGCGACAACATTACGCGCCTTAATAAATCTCCAACCCGAAAACAATAGTATTGCGCTGGTCCCATTGAGACACGCATTAAGGTGCGGTAGGTACGGGATTAAATCAGACATCACAGAGAGAAAACATGACGAGCACAGCTAAACAGCATTTGGTGTCTTTTGTGCCTCTTTGCGGCTCTCCATCTGTGAGACGATGGCGCGCACGTCTGGTGGCATCGCGCGACCCTTGGCATCGAGCAACGGCGGCGCTTGTGATCTGATCTGTCCCCATTCGCCTCCACCTGCAGGAGCTGGGATCGATTTCTTCATGCCCGGCAGAGGCAAACGCCCTTCAGACTTGAGGTACAGCAGCGGGTTGACGGCAAACATCAGTGCCATCACGAGGCTGACGGTAATGATGAAGAGATTGTCAGTGGTGAGAAAGTCGCCCGATGAGATGACGCTGATAATCGCCATCACTAAAAAACCGAGCGCAATAAGGATGCAGATAAGGTTTAAGAGTCCGAGTTCTTTGCGCATCAGATTTGATTAGACTCGATTAATGCTTCGCCTTTCCGGCAGGCTTACGGCGCTCGCCTACTTCCTCATACCCGCATCTTTCGCACGTCCACAAGGGAAACGACCCGGCGGGATCCGCACCCGACTGATAGACAGCGCGATTCGAGGGAATGATCTTTCCGCCACAGCGCGGACAAACGCGTCCGCGCGTCGTGCGTTTTTCAACGTCAAGTGCTAAGGGGTTATCGTCACTCATCCGTGGCTTCTATACTTCCTTAACACAATAAAGATCGAACAGAAGATCGCGACGGGTGGCGCCAACAACACCAGCACGCCGATATTGAAGTTACGGATAAACCTCGAATTGGAGGCACTGGTCAACGCTGTGCGACACATCGAGCACTGTGCGTCGGCATAACCATTAGCCAAGAGCACAATACCGACTACGACAACGGCCAAAACCAAAACTCGCCACCAACTCGATTTCATTACGGCTCCTCCACCGGCGCCGGCGCGACTGGCGGTTGCTCCTTGAACTGATACCGCAGCCCGGCCGAGCGAAAACTGTCGGGGAAAAACACGAATAATAACAAAATACAAACGATGAGCATCGGCACAATTGTGAGAATCAGGCTCAGTCGTTCGTACTTCAGGTGCATGAAATACGCCACGATAAGCGCTGCCTTGATGATTGAAAGTCCCAGCAGCACGATCAGCATGAGGTGAATCGGCATCGGCTTGTAGGCGAGGAAGATCTCGACTAGTGTCAGCGCGACGAGCCAGACCCAGATCGAGATGAACAATTTGTTACTGCCGGCGAAATGTTCTTCAGCGTGTGCGTGTGCAGTCATATCGGTTCTCCTCCGCCTTACAAACCGGTGTGATGGCCAACATCCACTGACATGATGTAAATCAGCGGGAACACAAACATCCATACGAGATCGACGAAGTGCCAGTAAAGGCCGCTGATCTCGATGTCTTCGTGGTTGAGTTTCTTCACGCGAGCCGCAACCACTGCCAGGTAGATGGCGCCAGTAAAGACGTGGAACATGTGCAGTCCGGTAATTGCGAAGAAGGTTGCGCCGAATAATGGAGAAGGTGGAACGCCTTCAGTAGTCGTGAAAACCTGCACCCAATGTTCGGGCAGGTAGAACGGCCGCAGTCCTTCGTGAATGAGATGTTGCCATTCGATCAAGTGGAGAATGATAAAAGCAAGACCGAAGAAGATCGTCGCCAGGATCCACTTCCTCGCTTTCGCTTTGTCGCCTTTACTCGATGCCGACACGCCAAACACCATCGTCAAGCTCGACGACAGCAGGCAGAAAGTCATCACCGATGAAAAGACGATGCTCGGATAGAAAGGAAACGGAGTCGGCCAAACGTTTGACGCGCGCAAATAGCTGTAGCCAATGAGCAGCGCCGAAAACGTCAGCGAGTCGGAAACGATAAACAGCCACATTCCCAACTTGCGATGGCCCACGCGATAAGGAAAGGCTCCGCCTTCCCAATCCACTGCCGGGAAATGTCCTGCACGTGCTTCAGTGCTCACCTGTCACCTCCAAAGGAATAGGAGTAGGAATAGGTAGATCCAAAGAGCGTCCATGAAATGCCAGTAAATCGAAACAGCATCGGCAGTCGCCTGACGCACCAATTTATTTCGTGAACGTAACCACAAGAAACCCAGCGCGAGTAATCCACCCGCGAGGTGCACAGCGTGCGCACCGGTCAGCAGGTAGAAGAACGAGCTATACGGATTGCTCGCGAGGTAAATCCCCTGCCCCGCGAGTTGTCGCCATGCAACTACTTGCGAAACAAGAAAACCCAGGCCGAGAGCCGTTGTCAGCAGCAGATACCGCGAGTAGCCCGCGGATAAACCCTGCTTCAGTTTCCGTCTCGCGATCTCAATCGATACGCTGCTGAGCAGGATCAGCGCGGTACTGCCAAACATCACCCGCGGGATGGCGATTGGGAACCAGTCGAGCATGACCCCGGAACGCACAACGTACGCGCTGCTGAGCGACGTAAACAACATCGCAACCGAAGCAAGCGCGACACACATCCCGATGCGATACCGCGTACCTAGAAAATCCGTTGTGTAATCCGTGTTCATCAGTGGCTAAATTCCTACTTAAAAATTAGTAATAGTGCGAATAACCAGATCCAGATTCCGTCCATCGTGTGCCAGTAGAGCCCGACGACCCTGGTCCACGCCGTGTTCTTTTCCGCGTTCAATTGCCACAACGGTCGCAGCCGCCTGATCACGAGATAGAACACCAAACCGATGCCGCCGAGCAGGTGTCCTCCGTGCAACGCCGTCGCCAAATAGAAAAACGTGCTGCGTGGGTGACCAGAAAAATAAACACCCGCTCGCGCAAGTTCACGCCAACCGACGAGCTGCGACACGAGGAATCCAATTCCGAGTCCCAGTGTCACGAACAGCCATCTGAGATAAGCGCCCGCACGGTCTTGCTGAAAAGATCTTTTCGCCCAATGGAACGTCGCACTACTTACAAGGATCAATCCCGTGCTCACGAAGAACATGCGTGGCATCGGAACCGGCTTGCGTTGCTCTTCGGAAACCATGACGTACGCCGCCGAAAGAGCTCCAAACATCATGACGATGGCGGCCAGCACCATCCACATCGTGATGCGGTAGCTCGCTTGTGAAAACTTGCGTCTCGACCTGTCGCCACCGCCGTGAAATCCATTCCCGCCTGGCTTCTTACCGTTCGGTCCCGGAAACTTTCCACCTGAACCGATCCCCTTGTTCCTGACTTTCTTAGTGCTTGTGACCATTGTGGCCATCACCGCCTGGCACTTCGGCCCCGACATCTGTCTGCATCACGTAATCGTTCGGTGCTCCTGGAACCGCAAACTCATATGGACCGTGATAAACCGTCGGCAACACGCCGGCGAAATTGTCGTGTGGCGGCGGTGTAGCAGTGGTCCACTCAAGAGTTGTTGCTTCCCACGGATTGTCGCCCGCCTTCTTGCCTTTGAAGATGCTCCAGAAGACGTTGAAGTAGAAGAGTAGCTGCGCCGCGATCGTGATCACTGCCGCAACTGACACGAGTTGCACGAGCGGATGCAGAGACTTCAAAAACTCATATTCTCCGAAGCTCGAATAGCGACGTGGCATACCGACGATTCCCATGATGTGCATCGGCACAAAGATCGCGTAGACACCGATGAACGTCAGCCAGAAGTGAATCCGGCCGATATTTTCGTTCATTAAGCGTCCAAACATCTTCGGGAACCAGAAGTACAGCGCCGCAAACATACCGAAAATCGACGCCACACCCATCACGAGGTGGAAGTGTGCGGTCACGATGTAGGTATCGTGCATCGCCAGGTCGAGTGAACTCTGACCGAGGATCAATCCGGTGATACCACCGGCCACGAACAACGAAACAAAGCCGAGCGCAAACAACATCGCCGTCGTGAAGCGAATGCGAGATCCCCACAACGTGCCCAGCCAGTTAAATGTCTTCACTGCGGAAGGCACGCCGATCGAGAGCGTCAACACTGAAAACGCGATTGCGGAGTATGGGCTCATACCGCTGATAAACATGTGGTGACCCCACACGAAGAATCCCAGCAGTCCGATCGCGAAGATCGCAAACACCATCGCGCGATAACCAAAGACCGGCTTGCGCGCGAAGGTCGCGAGGATGTGCGAAGTTGCGCCCATGCCCGGCAGGATCGCGATATAGACTTCGGGATGTCCGAAGAACCAGAACAAGTGCTGCCAGAGAATCGGTGAACCACCGGTGTGCAACGGGAAGTTTGGATTCGTTCCGGAAAGCAGACCGCTGACATAAAGACCACTGGGAATGAAGAAGCTCGTTCCGGCGATGCGATCGAGCAGCAATAGAATTCCGCCGCCGAGAAGAACCGGGAACGACAGCAATGCCAGCACCGCAGTGGTGAACCACGCCCAGCAGGTCAGCGGCATGCGCATCAGCGACATGCCTTTAGTACGCATGTTCAAAAGCGTGGTGATGAAGTTCAACGCACCCAGCAACGAGCCGACGCAGAAAATCGCGATACTGATCACCCAGAGATTCATGCCGGCGCCCTGACCGGGGCCTGCCACTTTGCCGAGCGCGCTCAACGGCGCGTAGCCGGTCCACCCGCCAATTGGTCCAACCGTGCCGCTGCCGCCCGTGAATGATGGCCCCAGTGCCGAGAATGCCTCTCCCAGCGATTGATTACCTTCGACAAAGATGGCAAGCAGGATGACGATGAAGCCCACGAAAGTGACCCAGAACGACAACATGTTCAGCACCGGGAAAGCCATGTCTTCAGCGCCGATCTGAATCGGAAGGAAGTAGTTGCCGAAGCCGCCCTGTGGCGCCGTCGTGAGCACGAAGAACACCATGATTGTGCCGTGCATCGTCACCAGCGACAGGTAAAACTCAGGCGTCATAATGCCGTCAGGTGCGCCGGTTGGAAACAGCGTGGCCAGAATGGGCCACTTGGTACCTGGCCACGACAAGTTCAGTCGCATGAGAAGCGACATGGCCATACCGACTATCACTGCGGCCAGCGCCAGCATGATGTACTGGATGCCAATGACTTTATGGTCAATGCTGAAGATGTACTTGCGTATGAAGCCCGTCGGTGCCGGGTGCCGGTGCACGCCCTCGTGAGTCTCAGCTGACATCTGTTGTCTCCTAGTCGTCTTTATTGCCAATTTCCGATTGCCGATTGCCGATTGCTGATTTCTAAGTTCGCCGTCAGAATCAAATCGGCAATTGGCAATTGGCAATCACAAATCACTAATAAGTCGGTAGCGGATACTTGTTCAGCAGCTCAAGCATCTTTGCCTGGAACTGCTCCTGCGCCATGCCCTGCAATTGCTGGATCTCCTCTTCCGGCAGCACTAGCATGTAGCTCTTCATCTTGAAGTGAAGCTGCCCGCACAACTCTGCGCACGCCAGTTCGTACTTCCCGACTTTTTTCGCCGTGAAGTGGACCTTGATCTCCATGCCTGGAACAAGATCCTGTTTGAAGCGCAGTTCTGGTACCCAGATGTTGTGAATCACGTCCTTCGAACGCAGACGCAGCTCGACCGGACGATTGACAGGGATCGCGAGCGCGGAGGTCACAGCATCGTCGGCGCCTGCGGTATCCGTCGCATCAAGACCAATGAAATTGAGAGTACCGTCGTCGATAAACTTCGGATCGGTGCGTCCGAATTTGTTGTCCTTGCCGGCGTAGTGGAAGTTCCATTGAAACTGTTGCGCCACCACTTCAACTGTATACGAGCCAGCCGGTGCATCATGGAGTCTCAGCGAAGCCCAAACACTCTGGCCCATCACTCCCAAAGTAATAAAAATTACTGCGGTAATGACCGTCCATAGCACCTCGAGACGATTGCTACCGTGGGAGTAAACTGCGCGATCGCTACTCGAACCAGTGTCACGATATTTCCACACCATCCAACCCAGACCAATCTGAGCGGCGGTGAAGGAAATACCGACAACCAGTATCGTTATCAAGAACTGGCGATCGAGAGCTGGAGCGTGCTCGGTAATACCTTCTGGAAACCACCACTTACCGGCTACGAACAGCAGCACTGACAGCAGCGTGATAATCCAGATAATAACCGCAAGAACTCGTCCCATCGGTTACATCTCCTTTTGATTAATTCAGATCTGTTTTAATCTGCGGTCTAACTATTCAACACCATCAAGATAAACAGCAGCGGCAAGTAGAGTACTGACGCCAGCAACAAGCGCCGCGCATGTTGCCGTGACATCGAAAATGCCGCCCGAAGACTGCTGTAGAGAAAGAGCAGTCCGAGCACGATCGCTCCTATGAAGTAGATCTGTCCTGACATTCCCATCACAGTCGGCAGCAAACTCACCGGCAACAACATCAGCGTGTAGACGACGATCTGTTGCGCTGTCACTCTGCCGTCAGGTTCGACGACCGGCAGCATCAAGATGCCGGCGCGACTGTAGTCTTCGCGATACATCCAGGCGATTGCGAGAAAATGCGGGAACTGCCAGAGAAAAAGAATTGCGAAAAGTATCCAGCCTTCGAGACTGATCGAGCCTCGCGCGGCGGTCCATCCAATCAATGGTGGAACGGCGCCGGGAAAAGCCCCGACGAGCGTCGATAATGACGTGCGCGTTTTGAGTGGCGTGTATGCGAACACGTAGCCCGCGATGACTGTCAGGCCGAGTAAAGCGCTCAAGGGGTTTACGAGCACGAGCAGATAGATCTCAGCCAGAATCGTGATTCCCGCTCCGAATGCGAGCGCCTCCCACGGCGCAAGTTTGCCCGCAGGTAGTGGCCGGTTTGCGGTGCGACGCATCAAGCCGTCGAGGTCGCGCTCAGCGTACTGGTTGAGCGTTGCGATTCCCGATGACAAAAGGCCAATACCCAACAGAGCGCGCAACAACGCGACGTAATCAATCCCGCTTCGCGAAGCAAGTGCGAAACCGGCCGCAGATGTAAGCACGATCAAAAACGTGATACGTGGCTTGGTGAGTTCGGCATACGCCGCCACACGCTCGCGGAATGACAACCGCGTTCGCTCGACAACGTCGACAGCCGAACTTCGTAAATCGATAGCAAACTCTTCCATTAAGATTCCTGTGGTCTGGCGGCCCAACTCGCTTCGTTACCAGCCGCCGGCAAAACGCGATATGTGCGCAACGTCAACACGATCGTCGTGACAAACACGAGCGCGCCACACGCCACGTGAGCGACTGTGATCGCAATCATGGGATTAAGCGGCTGCGGATCATTTGGTGATGCCAGACGCGTCATGAATGCAGCGATACCCAGTCCTAGTTGAACAACCAAAAGCGTAAGAGCTACGACCGCCGGCCGTGTTAGAAATCGCGTTTCCGAATGACGTCGCAAAACAGTCAGACTCGCCGACCCGAGCATTAGCGTTACTGCAACTGCGCCACCGATATGGGCCAGTATTAACTCAGTCGGCAGATGTCGATCCCATGTAGCCGAGTGACGCAACGTTGCTCCGAGTATTAGTTGCAGAAAAATCGTTACCAGCGCTCCGGTGCATAAATAACGCAGCGGAAAATTTCCCTTCTCTTCCGTCAGCGGTCTCGCTTCCATCCAACTTCGAGAAGTGAAAACTGCAAGACTGACGGTCGTGCAAAAGAAAAGCTGTGCGAGCGTTGCGTGAGCACTCGAAACCGCCAGCGGCAGCATCAACTTTACTGTCAATCCGCCGAGCAATCCCTGAGCAATCACCGCGAGAAGAGCAAAGACTCCGAGCTTCCGCACCCACGGTCGTTTCTCTTTAATAAGAATGTAGAACATGAGGACTATCGTCAGCATGCCGACGGTAGTCGCAACCATCCTGTGACCGTGTTCCCAAAACAGGTTTCCGACCATCTCCGGGAAAACCTGCCCGTTTGAAAGCGGCCAGTCAGGCGTTGCCAGGCCGGCGTCGTTACTCGTGACCAGCGCTCCGGCGATAATTAAGAAAAACGTCGCGCAAGCGACGAAAATTGCAAAACGATTAAGACCCCGGTTCATTAGCAATTGCCGATTGCCAATTGCCAATTTCGAATTTGCCGCTTCGGTCAAAACAAATCGGCAATCGACAATTGGCAATTGGCAATTAAAGTCTCCTCAGTGTTTGTGCAGCATCGGAAATTCGATAGCCGGCATCATCTGCAACGAAGGCTTGGTTGAGCTGGTAGCTGCTCCTGCCTTCGGGAACGAGAAGTCGGCCTTCGCCGTGCCATTCGCAGTGACGGTTACTTCTATCGGCTGCTCTTCCGGAGTCGTCCCTTCGCGCCATGCGACGAGGGTATATTTGCCTGCCGGAACATTCGGGATTGTGAAAGTGCCGTCTTCCTTACTGACAGCGTAAAGCGGGTGCTTCAACACGCCGATGTAAGCTTTCATCCACGGATGCTGGTTGCACTTCACCGGGATCAGGACTTCAGCGCGTCCGAAAGTCTTCTCGATTGGCGGTGCGCCGTTCGCCTGAGTCTGGTTCCACTCCGTATTCAGTTTTGGCGTCGGGTGAATGTTGTGTTGAGTGGCGTCGCTGTTTGTGATGCTGACCTTCTGATTGACCATCACGCCTAATACGTGTGGTGCGTAGTGGCAGCCGTTTTGATCCAGCTTCACCGGTTCTGTTGGGACCGTCCAGCTATAGTCACCAATCTTCTAACCACCTTCGACGGTGCCGTCCTTGATATAGATAAACGTGTTCGCCAGTTTTCCGTCTTTAACAATCGTGTCGTCGGTCGCTAGATTCGGATTCTTTTGGCCGCAGACCGGATCGGCCGTTGTGTCGATCTTCTTCGGCGCCGGCGGCGTACCGTTGTAGGAAATCACACCGGAGATTGTGCCGGTTGGGCCGCTATAAGGTCCTGCTGCTGTAGCATCGGCCGTACTCCCTGTCTTTTCTTTATTTGTGTCTGCACCACCACCGCATGCAGCCCCGAGGACAAGCAAAGACAGTGCAATCGATAACACAAGCCAGACTTTTGTCTGCTTATTCATGATCAACTCCTCCAAACTAAGATAACTTGCGCACTAACTGTAGCATCAAACGCCAATTTTTGCTTTTGACGCGCCAAGGTTCGATTGTAGGGGCGGCCCTCCGTGGCCGCCCGTGGTTTAACATATCGGATT
>DASTVU010000609.1:0-2510 GCA_035758935.1 Pyrinomonadaceae bacterium
CCTTTCAACTGATCCGCAAAGTAGAATGAAAGCACCGCGCCTTTCTCGTATTCTTCTGCCAGACGCGCAACTGTTTCGTCCTGAATTGCTTTGATTTCGTCCTGTGCCGTCTTAGCGATCGCCGCCCGGTCAGCATCTGTCTTCGCAGCCGCCAAACGCGCACGCGCATCACGTGAGAGGATCTCAAGTCTTCTCACTTCCTCGTAACGTGCGTCAGCCGCAGTCACGAGCGATCGGCTCACGCTCAGAAAGACATCGGGACTGACCTGTGCTCCTGCCTTCTCTCGTTCAGTCATGAGTTGTTTGACCTGGTCACGTCGTTGCGCGATGTCTTTGTTGAAGCGCAGCACGAGGGCATCGATGACGTATTGAAGATACGCGCGACGCAGTTCCGACGAGCTCGGATTGGTTCCTTCCGGAACAACGGCGTAGTAATCGTCGCCGATAATGCGAAAGTTGATCGCACCGGGCGCGGCCAGCAGATCCGGCAGGATCAAAAACCGGCGTTCTTTCTGTCGAAAGCTGTAGGTCTTCTGCTTGCTTTTCTTGTTGGGATTCTTGACTTCAACGCGGTCGGTTGAAGTTGTGATCGGTCTGGTGTGGAGATAAGTCAGCAGCGAACGGACCATCTCCGTTGTGGGCGCGCGAAGTCGATCGCCCTCGGCCTGGTACGCACGCACATAGTTAACCATCTGCTCGTCAATTCCAGACCGTCGATAAAACTCCTGAACCAGGGGCGCGAAATCGAGAACTTCCAAAAGTCCCGCCGGCAGATCATCCGAACGCTCAGGAGCGTCAAGACTCGGGGCCGGGCCAAGCGCGAGAGCGAGTGAAACATAACGCGCCGCCTGGTCGGCAGACGTTGCGGGTGACGGCAGTTTGTTTCGCTCGTAAAAAGTCTTCAGCCGTGCGCGCAAATCGGGGTCGAGACTCGCGAGGTCTTTTCTCAGCTTCACTCGGAACGTGGACGGCGCGCGACCGGAAGTCACGGGATCAAACCCGGCGACATCCAATGCCGCCATCATGACGATAAGACGCGGGTCGGCATTGAAGTCGACGCCATATTCCGAAACTTCAAAACTGGCGCCTGGTCGCTGTTGAACTGTTTGCGACGTTTGCGAGGAGACGACTCCAGCAGACAAGACTGTAATCAGGAGGATCAGTAAATATTGCTTCAATCCGTGTTACTCCGTGGAAATCTGTGGCTTTTTTCTACTACGGTAAGCGCGCAACGCGCGTAATGTTAGCGGATAAGCCACTAGCGAACAAACGACCGAGAGCGCCATGGCTCCCACCGAAAAGGGCCACACAACGTTGTTCCAGCTCTGCACAAACAGCAACTGGTAATAGTCGCCCGAAAAGATCCGGGGGTTCTTCAGGAGTTCAAGCCCCTCGTCTGGGATGCTCAAAGGCCTGCCAAGGATGAATGCGCCCACCGCATAAGACGCAATAATTATCGGGACGAGCGTCAAAAACGGGTTGTTGATGAAGGTGCCGGTGTAGATCGCGATCTTGTTGAAACGAAACAGGAAGGCGAGGGCCGTCGCCATGATCGTGTGCAGGCCGAGGAACGGTGAGAAGGCGATAAAAACGCCGAGTGAAAAAGCAAGCGCCGTCCGCTCGGGTGGATCGTCGATCGCAAGCAGACGGCGAAATGCAGCACGAAACATGAGTACTCTGTACTTTGTACTTTGGTCTTTGTTAGCTCGCGGTAACCAAGTACAAAGTACTAAGTACAAAGCTCAAAGCACGTCATTCTTACCTACTCAAAACTCTTCAACGCTTCTGCTTCGTTATCGTAAGAATCGAAAACGGTCAGCAGTTTTGTGATCACCAACAGATTCTGAACTTTTTCGGTTAGATTCAGCAATTTAAGCTGGCCACCCTGACGACTAACAGTCGTGTAGTTGGCAATCAACTCGCCGATACCGCTCGAGTCGATGTACTTGACTCCAGCGAGATTCAACAGGAGCTTCTTCTTGCCCTGGTCCGCCAGATTCCTGACGGACTCACGCAAGGCAACACTACTGTCACCAATTCTCACTTCACCACTCAGATCGAGAATGGTGACGTCTCCAGCTTGTCGTTCTTTCAGGTCGAGCTGAGCCATGGCTTTCTCCGGTTCGAAAGATTAGTGCACTTATTTGAAGCTGTTGAGTGCCTCGGCTTCGCTTTCGTAAGTGTCGAAGACAGTCAGAAGCTTCGTGATCGTCAGCAAGTCCTGAATTTTCTGGGTGAGATTGAGCAGCTTGAGCTGGCCCCCCTCTTTATTAATAGCAGTGTAACTGGAAACCAGCTCGCCGATGCCACTGGAATCGACGTAACTCACGCCGGCAAGGTTCAGCAGAATTCGCTTTTTACCCTCTTCGAGCAATCGCCGGATCGCAGTGCGTAGCGCCACACTGCCTTCACCAATCGTTATCTTTCCGCTCATGTCAAGAACGGTTACATCTCCGGCTTGACGCTCGTTGATATTCAACTCAGCCATTTCAGAAATCTCCTTTATGCAA
>DASTVU010000610.1:0-12888 GCA_035758935.1 Pyrinomonadaceae bacterium
AAGTATTACACCGCCAAACTCACACGCGGCACGCACTTCATCACATTTGGACGTTGGGAATGGGAAGCACGCCGCAACACCTACAAACTACGTCTGAACAACGCCGCTGACGAACTCGAGATTCTCCTGCCGCCCGAAGACGCGGAGACACACACGGAACTCGATCCGGAACAAAGTGAAGAGAACCTTCCCGACCCTGCTCTCGCTGCAATTCACGTCGGACGCAGAGTGCCTGTCTATCGCAAGCTCGGTGAGTTCAACTCAAAGCGCGTCCGCGAAATCGTGCATGCCGTGCTCGCATTATTGAACGACAAAGAAATCGAAGAAACATTGCCCGCCGATCTACGCCACCGAGCTCAACTAATCAGCCGCGCCCAGGCACTGCGCGAAATTCATTTTCCACCACAAGACGTTTCGATGACGGACTATGAGCTATCGCGAAGCCCGGCTCACGTCAGGATGATCTTTGAGGATTTCTTCTGGGTCGCGTTTGCGATCGGTCTGAAGCGTGGTCAACGAGTCAAAGAAGTCAAAGACGCAACGGTACAAATTAATAAGCCAGTCAAAGATCGAATCGCATCCATAATGCCTTTCAAATTGACTCGCGCACAGCGCAAAGTCACAGCGCAAATCTTCAACGACATGAAATCTACTGCGCCGATGAATCGCCTGCTACAGGGTGACGTCGGCAGCGGCAAGACAATCGTCGCAGTCGTCGCAATGATCGCGGCTATGGAAAACGATCTTCAGACCGCGCTGATGGCGCCGACGGAAATCCTGGCCGAACAACACGCTCGCAGCATCATGCGTTTGCTGGCGAAGACTCCTTATCGCGTCGAGTTGTTGACCGGCTCGTTGCGTGCCGCAGAGAAACGACGACTGCAAACGGCCCTGAAAGAAGGCGAAATACACGCCTGCATCGGCACGCAGGCGTTGATTCAGGAGGCAGTCGCATTTTCAAAGCTTGGGCTCGTGGTGATCGACGAGCAGCACCGTTTCGGCGTGATGCAACGAGCCGAGTTGCGCGCGCGCGGACTCAATCCGGATGTGCTCGTGATGACAGCGACACCGATTCCTCGTTCCCTTGCGATGACAGTTTACGGAGATCTCGATGTTTCAATTATCGACGAACTGCCACCGGGCCGAACTCCTATCGAGACGATGGTTTTTGGTGAAGACCAACGGCAGGAAGTGAAGAGTTTGATTTCTCGCGAGGTCAAGGCGGGCCGGCAGGTTTATGTGGTTTATCCTCTCGTAGCTGAATCCGAGAAGATGGACTTAAAGGACGCCACACGACGCTACGAGTATTTGCGCGACACCGTCTTTCCGAAACTCTCGGTCGGTTTGCTGCACGGAAAGATGAAGCCGGCGGAAAAAGAGAAAGTGATGAGCGCGTTTGTCGCTGGTGAGATCAAGATCCTCGTGTCAACTACGGTAATTGAGGTCGGAGTTGACGTTCCAAATGCTTCAGTGATGGTGGTCGAGCATGCCGAACGCTTTGGACTCTCGCAACTTCATCAATTGCGCGGGCGCGTCGGCCGTGGTGCTGAGAAAAGTTATTGCATACTGTTGACGAGCGACAAGAAGACCGCAGTTGCGGAAGAACGCCTCGGCATCATGGCGCAGACGAGCGACGGATTCAAAATCGCCGAGAAAGACCTTCAGTTGCGTGGACCAGGCGAGTTGCTGGGAACGAAGCAGTCGGGATTGCCGGAGTTTCGGATCGGAAACATCGTGCGTGATCAACCGTTGCTGGAGAAAGCGCGTGAAGAGGCCGAGTTTTACCTGGCAAAGCCCAAGTCAGTCGTTACGGCCCGGATGATCGCGCGTACAAAGCAGGATCCGCGATTTGGACTTGCTGCTGTCGGGTGAAAGTCTCACGCAAAGGAGCAAAGCCGCGACTTTGCAGTCTTTGCGTCTTAGCGTGAAACAATATGCGGATAATTGCAGGCGAGTACAAAGGACGAAATCTCAAAAGCCCGCCATCGATGAACGTGAGGCCGACATCCGATCGGCTTCGCGAAACGCTCTTCAACGTCATCGCGCCGCGTATCGAAGACACTCGGTTTCTCGATCTGTGCGCAGGCTCAGGCGCTGTGGGTATCGAGGCGCTATCGCGCGGCGCCAGTCATGTCACGTTTGTCGATCGTTCGCGACGGATGTGTAAGTTGATTGAGGCGAATGTCGAGCTTTGCCGGATTCCGGAGGAACAGTGGGACATTTATTGTTCCGAGGTTAACGAGTTTTTGCGGCAATCTAAAGATGAACGTTGGGACATCGTCTTCTTCGATCCACCGTACAAAGACGATTATCTCAAAACACTTCAGTTACTCGGCAATAACGATCTCGTCATCGCCGAACACCATCACAAGACCGAGATTCCTGATGTTGTTGGCAATTTGCAGAGGAGTCGAATTCTAAAGCAGGGCGATTCGGCTCTGAGCTTTTTTAGCCGCCAATCTGTGTAATCTGTGGTTCTGGCCTCGTCACGCGAGGCCTAAGTGGGCCTTATCAACCCTCTATCGTACTCATCGCCGTTACGGCCCGTTTTTCGTAAGCCGCAATGGTGGCGATGTTTTTCTTCTCTACCTCAGTCAAGGCATCATCGGTGAAGTTCGGATCGGCTTTGTACCAGTCGAAGCTCGAGAAGTATTTCTGCAGCCACGGCTCTTTGAACACTTTGCCGTGACGCGCATAGATCTCCTGTCGCATCTGGCTGGCGTCTTCGAGGAATAAGCCTTCCAAAACAGCACGCGTAATCGGCCTGGTGCTCAACTCCTGGTGAATCTTGTTCTCATACTTGACGATGGTTTCGACATTAACTTTGTCGTTGCCGGAAAGCTCTTCGTCTTTGAAGTTCTCATCCGGGTTGTACCACGGCTGAAAGAAGAAGTATTGCTGCAACCACTCCGCGCGAAACATGCGACCGTGACGCGCATAGACCTCATTTCGCAGCAGACGCAACTCGTGCAGGCTCAATCCGTGCAACATCTGTTCAGAGATCGCTTTGTTCTCGAAGAACTGCATGTCGCCCGGAAGTATCGCCACATTGCGTTGCTTCTTCTGCGCAGTGCTCAGGATCTCGATGTTCTTGCGCTCGATTGCAGTGAGCTTTTTGGCGTCGTACTTTTCGCTGGGGAAATACCAGTAGCGCTCCTCGAAATATTGTTGGAGCCACGGATCGTCATTAAAACGCTTGCCGTGAATCGCTTCGACTTCCGCAGTCAATACTTTCCACTCGGCGCCACTGTGCTTGCCGAGCTTTCGCGGTGTGATCTGTCGCTCGCGCCAGTAACGCATGTCGCCCGGTTGGATAAACTCGTGCTTGGAGGCTTCTGCGATACGGATGACGTCGAGGTTCTGACGTTCCGTAGCGTTTAGCATCGAGTTCTTGAAGTCGGGATTAGGCGTGTACCACGACTGCTCTTCGAGATAGACCTTGATGTCGTTGTCTTTGAAGACGCGACCGTGGCGACCAAAGATGATGCCACGTAACAACTTCAGATCTTCAGGACTAAGGCTTTGAACTTGAGCTTGCTTGAGAGACGCCTTGCTGAAGTCGAACTCCTTCAATCCATCCAATGGATCCTGAGCCCGAGCCGTCAGGCTCATGATACCGATTACAACAACTATTAGGAGGTGTCGGGTCTTAATAATCATAATCCGTATCCAATCCGCGTTTTATCTGCGTTACCCAAAAATGTCTCGAACTTTATCGACCAGCCCTTTATTCTCCAAATCCTTGTTCTCTACTTCAGCCAACTGCTCGAGCAACCGACGCTGTTCTCTCGTCAACGTCGTCGGTGTGATCACAGTCACCGACACAAAGAGATCGCCGCGACCGCGTCCACCCAGAACGGGCATTCCCTTGCCCCTGAGTCGAAACACGGTGCCGGTTTGAGTACCCATCGGGACTTTAACCTTCTCTTCGTCATCGAGCGTCTTGACCATGATCTCGGCGCCCAGCGCGGCCTGCGCAAAGGTGATCGGGACGGCCTCGTACAGGTTGCTACCTTGTCGCTCAAACTGGTCGTGTTCGGCTACGTGGATAACCACATAAAGATCACCCGACGGGCCACCCTGCGTGCCTGCTTCCCCTTCACCTGAAACGCGTAAACGAGAGCCGGTTTCGACCCCTGCCGGAATTTTTACTTCCAATTGTTTCTCGCGTTCGACGCGCCCCGTGCCCTTGCAATCCGCGCAAGGGTTCTTGACCACTCGTCCGGCGCCACGGCAAACGTGACAGGTTCTCGCGACCGAGAAAAATCCCTGCTGATAACGGACCTGACCGGAGCCGGTGCAGGTCGAACACGTTTCGGGTTGACTGCCCGCCGCGGCTCCCGAGCCTTTACATGTATCGCAGGTCTCCAGACGCGGAATGCGCAGTTGTGCAGTCATTCCGCGGGCTGCTTCTTCGAGCGTGATCTCCAGATCGTAGCGAAGGTCTGCCCCGCGTTGCGCCGACGTGCGACGCGAGCCCGTGCGGCCACCGCCAAACACATCACCAAAACCAAACAAGTCGCCAAGGATATCTTCGATTCCACCAAAGCCCGGTGCCCCCCACGCTCCGCCAGCACCAGCGGCACTGCTGGAAACGCCGGCATGACCAAAGCGGTCGTAACGCTGACGCTGCTCGGCATCAGAGAGGACGCTGTAAGCCTCGGCTGCTTCCTTAAACTTTTCTTCCGCGGATGCGTCGTTGGGATTCTTGTCAGGGTGGTACTTAACTGCGAGACGCCTGTAGGCGCTCTTAATTTCCTGATCGGTAGCGCTGCGGCTAACGCTCAGTACCTCGTAATAATCGCGTTTACTCATATTGTTTAGTTCTTAGTTTTTTTGTGCTTTGATCTTGGTTCGTTTAACTTCACGCTTTGCTAAAAAACTAAGAACAAAGCACAAAGAACCAAGCTCAAACTCCTATACCTCGGTTGTTGTTTCGTCTGGTGTGGGGTTCAACATTGCGGATGTGAGTTGACCGGCGACGCGCTCCAACTTAATCAATGCTCTGTTGATCTCATCAAGCTGTTCACTCTTGGTGACTGCCTCTGCTTCAGCGAAAGTCGCTTCCGCAGTCTCCTGCTCCGGTTGCGACAGCAATCCACCAAACTTTACAAACGACTTCTTAGTATTTCTTAATAGCGAATCCAACTTGTTTCTTGATACCACAACTTCTTTCGCGGTGCGATCTGTGTCAGCGAAATCGTCTGCTTCCCTGATCAAACGATCGATTTCGTCAGGCGCCAGACCCGAGGTCGGCGTAATTCGCATCTGCTGCTCGCGTCCGGTGGTCTTGTCCTGAGCCGAAACCGAGACAATGCCATTCGCATCAACTTCAAATGAAACCTCGATCTGCGGCACACCACGTGGATTCGGCGGAATTCCGACCAGCTCAAACTTTCCAAGCGAGCGATTGCCCTGCGCCACTTCACGTTCACCCTGCAATACATGAATCTCGACCGACGATTGGTTGTCGACGACGGTCGTAAACGTGAGACTGTTACGCAGCGGAATCGTGGAGTTGCGCTCGATAATCTTTGTGAACAGGCCGCCACGAGTTTCGAGACCCAGGCTGAGCGGTAACACATCCAGGAGCACGATGTCTTTCACTTCGCCATTCAACACGCCACCCTGAATCGCTGCGCCCATCGCTACCACTTCGTCCGGATTGATCTCTGACGAAGGCTTGCGTCCGAAGATCTTCTCGACTGTCCGTTCGACAATCGGCGATCTTGTTTGACCACCGACGAGGATCACTTTGTGAACGTCGGACGGTTGCAGATTCGCATCTTTCAGAGCCGTCTGACAGGGCTCGATCGTCTGGTCAACCAGATCGCTAACGAGTGTCTCGAACTGTTGCCTGGTGAGCGTCTTATTAAAGTGTTTCGGACCCGTGGCATCCGCGGCAATGAACGGTAGATTGATTCCGGTTTCCGTGGCCGATGAAAGATCACACTTGGCGCGTTCAGCAACCTCTTTAAGTCGCTGCAATGCCAGTCGATCCTGTCGCAGATCGATTCCGGTGTCGGCGAGAAACTGTCCCGCCATCCAGCTCATGATGCGCTCGTCGAAATCTTCGCCGCCGAGAAACGTGTTTCCCGAAGTTGAAAGCACTTCGAACACGCCGTCGTTCATTTCAAGAATCGAAATATCGAAGGTGCCACCGCCAAGATCGTAAACTGCGATACGTTCGACGTCCGATTTGCCCAGGCCGTAGGCTAGCGCGGCCGCTGTCGGCTCGTTGATGATGCGTTCGATTTTCAATCCGGCAATCTTGCCCGCATCTTTTGTTGCCTGACGCTGCGTGTCGTCGAAGTAGGCGGGCACAGTGATAATCGCGTCGGTGACCGCTTCGCCGAGAAAGTCTTCCGCGGCAGCTTTCAAACGTTGCAACACAATGCCTGACAATTCCGGAGGACTGTAGTTGCGGCCCTGTACACGAATGCGAGCATCACCGTTCGGGGAGTCAACGATCTCAAACGGCGAAGTCTCGCGCATCTTCCCGACTTCCTTCGAACTGAACTTCCGTCCGATTAGTCGCTTGACCGCGTAGACAGTATTGGCTGCGTTCGTGACTGCCTGGCGTTTGGCAATCTGGCCCACCAGCCGTTCGCCCTTTTCAGTAAAACCAACGACGGTGGGCGTAGTGCGTCCACCTTCTTTATTCGGGACAATCTGAACCGCGCCGCCTTCAAGCACGGCGACGCAGCAATTGGTCGTTCCTAAATCTATGCCAATCGACTTTCCCATCGAATTAATTAGCCACAAAAAGGCACAAAAACCACAAAAAATGATTTTCTGATTGAGAGCCGCCCAATAAAGCTCTTCTGACCTTCACTTCTCGTCCATTCTTCACTTTATGTGCTTTTTGTGCCTTTTTGTGGCTGATCCGCTCTTGTGCCTTTTTGTGGCTCATTTACGCGTTGCAACTTTCACGAGCGCGGGACGAATAAGTTTGTCGCCGAGGCGGTAACCGGCAACTATCTCCTGCATCACTGTGTCAGGCTCATACTCGTCGGTAGCTTCAGTAACTACAGCCTCGTGAATATGGGGATTGAACGGTTCGCCAACGGCGGCAATCGGCTTCACGCCTAACGCATCGAGCACACCGTTAAGTTGTTTGTTGATGAGATCCACGCCACTGAGAAAGTGTCGAAACTCATCAGACTCTGACGACTCGACTGACGCCTCAGCTTCTAGCGCTCGCTTGAGATTATCCACGACCGGCAAGAGCTTCGTTGCAATGTCTGCAACAACACGGTTGTAGGTTTCACCTCGTTCTCTATCGACTCGTTTCCGATAGTTCTCAAAGTCTGCCTGCCGGCGCGCCAAACGATCCTTGAGTTCGGCGTTTTCAGCCTCAACTCGTTTCAGTTCGGCTCGCGTCGCAATCAACTCAGCGGTTGCCGGACCTCCGGCTGGCACATCCGAACCCGTTTCGTCCTCACCCAAAAGCTCTTCGTCGAACGGGTCCTCGCCGGACATTTCTACGTCTTCGTTGTCGGGGTCTGATGTATCCATGTCCGCCGATGCAGACTCTGCCTCGTCGTCAGCGTCAGTAAATCTGATTGGGATGCGATGCGAACCCTTGTTGCCTCTGTCTGATGTCATTAGGAAGGATCGAAACTCTAGACTCAACGAGCAGTTTGTTCGCTTAGTCGATGCTCAATTAACCGCGCCATGTAGTTTACCATAGCCATTATCCGTGCATATTCAATTCTCGTCGGACCAATGACGCCGAGAGTGCCGACGTTGTCGTTAGATCCGACGCGATATGGCGCCGTGATCAAAGCGCAATTACGCATTGAACTCACCGGGTGCTCACGTCCGATAATGACGTGCACATCTCCGGGGTAACTTGCTGCATCGTGAACGCATTCGTTGAGTATCTTGATCAAACGCGACTTCTCTTCGAAGGTTCGAAACAGGTCGCGCATGCGCTCGATGTCAACAAAGTCGGGCTTCGTAAGAATATTTGAAGCCCCGTCTACATAAACATCGCCCTGGGTCTCCTCACCCTCAAGACTCCGTTCACACAACAAAATCGCGTTCTGGAGCAACTTGTCATAGAGAGCCTTCTCTTCCTGCATCAACTCAACGATGGCCGCGCGGATTGCAAGCAGACTCTTGCCGCTGAATTCGGTATTCAAATAGCGAGCCGTCCGATCGAGGTCGTCCTGAGTCAAGTCGTCGGCGACTCTGATCACTTTGTTGTGAATGATGTTTGCTGTTGAAACCAGAACCACCAGGATTCGCTTGTCGGGCAAGAGAACAAACTCGATGTGATTGAGCCGGTTGTCAGCCAGTGACGGCGAAATCACGATGCCAACGTTCTGCGAAAGCGCTGAGAGAACGTGCGACGCCGTCTCCATCAGACGATCGGGCGACGAACCCGCATCGAGATCGCTTGTAGAAAAAATGTGGTCGATAGCTTTCAGATCGGTGCGCGATAGCCGCGCTTCGCCGAGCATGTTGTCGACGTAATAGCGGTAACCCTTGTCGGTGGGCACGCGGCCAGCCGAAGTGTGCGGCTGTTCGACGAGTCCGGCCTCTTCGAGGTCGGCCATCACGTTCCGAATCGTCGCGGGACTCCACCCATATCCGTGTGAAAAACGGTCAGAGAGCACACGTGAGCCGACAGCCTCGCCCGTGACGAGGTGTTCCTTGATCAAAGCAGCAAGCAGTACCTCAGCGCGCGAGTCCAGACTGCCTTTCTCACTGGTTTGAAGATTTGTGGCTCTCCGGGGCATTGCCTCGCAGTATACAAACTTATCCACAGATTGCACAGATTAGGCCGGATCGGTGTCGTTTTGGGAATCTGAGAGCCTCTCTAAGCCGTTGAATTCAAGAGGGTTATTGTCCCTTCCCGGCAAAGGTTGACTGCTCGCTGCCGCCGTCCTTAAGATTAGTTCCCGAACCGCTGTTGGCCGCCACGAGTTACGCAATGAATGAGGTTAGTAAATATTTCGCCGACGCATTTCGACATATGGGCGGTAACCGAGGTGTGCCTGTGATCGAGGTGCGGTTTTATCCATACGCAGGGCTTCGACATACGATTCGTTTGCGACAGGGACGAGTTTACGTACGCCTTTCCGATATTTGTAAAGATGCGCCACCGGAAGCCTTGCGGGCACTGGCCTTTATTCTTGTGGCGCGGCTGCTCGGCAAGCGAATTCCCACGATTCACGATCGCGTTTACCGGGATTATTCCCTCACACCCTCAGTAATGCGTTCATCTGATCTGGCTCGTCGTGGGCGCGGACGAAAGATGATCTCGAGTGCACAGGGCGAGGTTTATGATCTTGATCGGATGTTTGCAAAGTTGAATCGGCGTTATTTCGACGGAGCGATACCGAAGCCGACGATAACGTGGTCGCAACGGCGGACTAAGAGCATCCTCGGTCATCACGACCATATCTACGACAGCATCACCATCAGCAAAACATTGGACTCGAGTGAGATTCCGGAGTGGTTTGTTGAGTACATTCTCTATCACGAGATGCTCCACATTAAACACCCTGCACGTTTGATCAATGGCCGTCGTTATTATCACACCAGCGCTTTCCGGCTCGATGAACGCAAGTTTCCGCATTACGAGCAGGCGCAGAAGTGGCTCGAGCGCCTCGCGCGGCTGCGAAGAGTGCCGCGCGCCCGTGCGGCGTAACTCCGTGGAACTATTTCGCAGTGTTAGCGTTTCTACAAACGAGGTAGGTGGGCTCCTCAAAAGGGCGGTCTTCTGGAAGCGATTTCGGAACCCGCTCTTTTATTTTGGCCGCTGATTCACTAGACAACCCCGCAACGCCTCGCTAGACTACGCATTTTGCTAAGATCCTACCTTTTTAGACGGAGAATTCAGTTATATGGCTATTCCAGCAACACAGATACGCCGCGGTATGGTTATCGTTTTTGAGGGCCAGCCGTGCAAAGTGCTTGAGTTTCGACACCACACGCCCGGTAATCTGCGGGCGATGATCCAAACCAAGCTGCGTAATATTCGTACCGGTGCATCATTTGAACATCGTTTTCGCTCGGCGGACACTATCGAACGCGCGTCTATGGAACAACACGAGATGGAGTTTCTCTACTCAGACGGCTCTCATCACCACTTCATGAATACTGAAAACTATGAACAGACGGCGCTGAGTGAAGAAGATCTCGGCGATGCGGCGCAGTGGCTGATGCCGGGTATGAGGATCCAGGCAGAGTTTTATGAAGGCTCGCCGATCGGAATCGATCTGCCACCTTCGATGGAACTGGTCGTCACTTCGACGGAACCGACGCTCAAGAGTGCGACGGTCTCGAATGTTAATAAGCCCGCGACCCTCGAGAATGGTGTAACAATCACCGTCCCGCCCTTCATCAATGAAGGCGACAGAATACGCGTCGATCCCACGGAAGGACGGTACATCGAGCGGGCTAAATAGTTCTTAGTGCTTTGTACTTGGTTCTTTGTTCAAAGTACAAAGCACAAAGTACAAAGATCAAGAATTATGTATCTGGCTTACAGCCTCCTGCTATCGCTCGGCCTGCTGGTTCTGATTCCTCACTTCCTTTTTCAAGTGCTGGCGCATGGGAAATACATTGCCGGATTGCGCCAGCGTCTCGGTTCGATTCCTTCGGTCAACGGTAAACCTGTTATCTGGCTGCATTGTGTTTCAGTCGGTGAGACTCAGGCGGCGCGCCCGCTAGCAAAACGCCTGCAACAGCAGTTTCCACATCATGCGCTCGTTGTCTCAACAATCACGCGCACCGGTCAGAATCTCGCGCGCGATGTTTTTCGCACGCAAGCGGCAAACGTCTTCTACTTCCCCTTTGACTGGCGCTGGACGGCTCGACGAGCATTGAAGGCCATCAATCCTGACGCAGTTCTGATCATGGAAACTGAGCTCTGGCCAAACTTCCTGCGCGAATGTAAAGCGAGACAAATTCCGGTTGCACTCGTGAATGGCCGAATCTCGAGACAGTCTTTTCGACGATACAACCTGATCACATTCTTTTTTCGTCGTGTGCTGTCGTCTTTGAGCATCGCAGTGATGCAGTCTGAAATGGATGCCGAGCGCCTGGGCATGCTCGGCATGCCGAAAGAGAGACTCTTCACCGCGGGTAATCTGAAGTTTGACGCTGAAGCTGCAGGCGATTTGACAAACAAGACTGAGGAAATCAGAACACGCTTTGGATTGGACACTGGTACGCCGCTCATTCTCGCCGCGAGCACACACGCGACGGAAGAGGAAATCCTCATTGAGGGCATCAAAAAACTCAGGGAAACAAAGCCAGTACGATTGATGATCGCGCCCAGACATCCGGAACGTTTCAAAGAGGTCGCGGGTCTGATTAAAAAATCCGGACTGAGCTGGACCCGAAGAACAAATCCGCCCGATCAAAACGACACCAACGCCACTGTTATTCTTCTCGATACCATCGGCGAACTGCGCGCCACTTACGAGCTTGCGCACATTGTCTTTGTCGGAGGGAGTATCGTAGATAAAGGCGGCCACAACGTGCTCGAGCCCGCCGCGAGCGGAGTAGCCATCGTGACCGGCACACACACGCATAACTTCCAGGCCATCGTCGAGCTAATGCACGAAGCGAACGCTATAGTTCAGTTACCACCACTCGAGGGCTGTGCCGCCGGCGATGAGGTCGCACATGCATTCGCTAAACTTCTTGCAAACGCTGATGAGCGAGCCGAGTTGGGACGTCGCGCCAGACAACTCGTCACAGATAACCAGGGCGCCGCTGACAGAACGATGAAACTCATTGCACCACTCTTCGCCACCGCGCCGCGCGCAAGTTCAAACTCTGATCCGATATTGGCCGCAACTCACACCTCATGAAATCGATCGTTTTTCCTCCATTGAGTCTTCTTTATGGCGCAGTCACACGCACACGTCTCTCCCTCTATCGTCGTGGGACTTTTCACACTACCAAACTCGACCGTCCGGTGATCAGTATCGGAAACATCACCACTGGAGGCACCGGCAAAACCCCACTCGTCGAACACGTCGCGAGACTGATTGCCGCGCAAGGTAAGAAGGTGTGCATCCTGACGCGTGGTTACGGCCGCAAGGATCCACATCTGCAGGTGATCGTTTCGGATGGCTATGGCGTGCTTGCTTCACCGAGCGAAGCGGGTGACGAGCCGTATCTGTTGGCGACGAAGTTAAAGGGTTTGGCGGCAGTGATTAGTAGCGCCGATCGAATTGCAGCAGGACGGGAGGCGATTAAAGACTTCGGCACTGATTGTTTTGTTCTGGATGATGGCTTTCAACATCTGCGACTGGCGCGCGATCTGAACGTCGTGACGATCGACGCTACGAATCCGTGGGGTGGTAAGCGTCTTCTGCCGCATGGGCGACTGCGTGAGTCGATTGAGGGAATGAGCCGGGCTGATTGCGTTGTGATTACGAGATGCGATCAGGTCAAGAGTGTCGATGCTTTGCGGGAAGAGATTTCGCGGCTGACGGGCGGTAAACCGATTTTCGAGTCACAGATGCGGATGGCGCGTGTATCGCCGTTGAAGAATGGGGGAGAGACGTTTGTCGCGCCTGGGCGTGTAGCGGCGTTGTGTGCGGTGGGTAATCCGGCGTCGTTCTTCGAGAATTTGCGGCGAGCGGGGTACGAGATCGCGGTGGAGAGATCGTTTCCGGATCATCATGTCTATTCGCAGGAGGAGGTCGATGCGTTCATTCGCTCGGCGAGAGATGCAGGAGCGGAGGTTTTGATCACGACAGCAAAGGACGCGGTTAAGCTGCGGACGATGTCGTTTTCGATTCCGTGCTATGTGGCGGAGATAGAAATAGCGATAGACGACGCAGAAGGGTTTACGCGCGTGGTGACTGACGCCGCGGAAATCTAAACCAAGGGGGCCACGGAGGGCCGCCCCTACAG
>DASTVU010000611.1:0-4892 GCA_035758935.1 Pyrinomonadaceae bacterium
ATGGTGACGTCACCGGGTGGTACGTCGGCGGAAGCGATTTATCAGATGGAAAAAGGTAGTTTGCGGACGGTGTTGTCGAAGGCTGTTTGGTCGGCGTTTCAGCGGGCCGAATCGCTGGGAAAAAGATAGATCTGCGTTTATCCGCGTTCATCCGCGGCTAATATCTTGGCAACGGCTTCCGGGTAGAGAAGGTGTTCTTGCTCCAGAATTCGTGCGGATAGGCTCTCAACGGTATCGTCTTCCATTACCGGTACTGTGCGCTGCATGATGATCGGACCACCATCGAGCGTCTCGTCTACAAAGTGAACTGTGCACCCACTAACTTTCACACCATGCGCGAGCGCTTGTCGCTGAGCATCGAGTCCGGGAAACAACGGCAGAAGACTCGGATGGATGTTGAGTATCCGTCCCCGGAAAGCCTCAACAAAACACGGCGACAACAGACGCATGTATCCCGCCAGACAAACAAGGTCGACGTGACGCTCGCGTAACGCCGCGATGATCTCTTGCTCGTGCTCTTCGCGCGTGCGACCGCGTCGTTCAATCGCTCGCGTTTCGATTCCTCTTTGCGACGCCAGTTCCAATCCTCGAGCCGCAGCTTTGTCGCTGATCACGATCGCTATCTCAGCGTTTGGAATAGTTCCTTCGCGAATTGCGTCGCTCAACGCGATCATGTTTGAACCGCGACCCGAGATCAGAATCGCGATCTTTTTGTTACTGGAACCGGTCAGATGCGCACCTCACGATTGCCGTTGACGACACGCCCGATCGAATAGCACTGCTCACCACGATCACGCAGATGCGTTTCGATGCTGCCCGCTTCGGTTTCAGAGCAAACAATCACCATCCCAACACCCATGTTGAACGTGCGATACATTTCGCCATCGGAAACGTTTCCGAGACGGCGGAGCAATTCAAACAGCGGCGGTGTGGGCCATGAATCGCGCTTGATCTGCACGGCTGTACCTTCCGGAAGGATTCGAGGAATGTTGTCCGTCAGCCCGCCACCGGTGATGTGCGCCAGACCTTTGATGATTCCTTTATCTAAAAGCCCGTCGAGTTGTTGTAAATAACTGACGTGCGGCAGCAGCAACGCTCCCCCTGCTGTCATTCCGAGTTCAGGCAGCGTAGTGTCCGGTTGATAACCCGCAACTTCGAAAAAGAGTTTGCGAGCAAGCGAGTAGCCGTTGGTATGTAATCCGGCTGAAGGCATTGCCAGCAAAACATCTCCGGGCGCGATTGTCTTACCGTCGATGATTTTTACTCGATCCACCACGCCGACAATAAAACCGGCGATGTCGTATTCGCCGTCCTGGTAGAAACCCGGCATCTCTGCCGTTTCACCGCCGAGCAATACGCAACCGTTTTCACGGCAACCATTCGTGACGCCTTCGACGATGCTCGCAACCACATCGGGCGACAACTTTCCCGTCGCGATGTAATCCAAAAAGAAAAGCGGTCGCGCGCCCTGGACCAGAATGTCGTTCACACAATGATTGACGAGATCGCGTCCGACCGTGTTGTGTACGCCGGTCGCAAAGGCGATCTTGAGTTTTGTGCCGACACCATCGGCGGAAGCGACGAGCACGGGTTGCGCGAGACCGGGAAAGGCGCCGTCAAACATTCCACCAAAGCTTCCGATTTCGGAAAGTGTGCGCTGGTTGAAAGTTCTGCGTGCGAGTTCTTTGATCTTGTCAGTGGCGCGTGTGGCGGCGTCGATGTCGACACCCGCGTCGCTGTAGGAAATGGAATCAGGCATTTTTTCCTAGTTTAAGCCACAGATGGACGCGGATGAACACGGATCAGAAAAAATAGAACAAGAAATTTCTGATCTGTGTTCATCCGCGTTCATCTGTGGCTCACTTTTGTTCAGTCTTCTTTGGTCGTGGTGGTGGACCGAAATCGCCGTACGCAATGAAACCGGAGCGGGATGAATCGTCCTTCTGCGCGGTCCGGCCGGCCCACATATCTTCGGTCGTTTCTTTCGCTGTTTTAAACGCCATATCGGCGTCTTTACCGCGTGTTGTGATTGTGATCTCGCCTTGCAAGTCGGTCCGATAAAGCTTCACGTTTGGGTTTGCAGCTCTCAATCGATCGAGCACGGCCTGAGACGGATGACCATAGCGGTTCCAGGCTCCGCACGACACGATCGCCACTTCCGGTTGCACGCGCTTCAGGAAATCAGCGGACGATGCGTACTTCGATCCGTGATGTGCAATCTTTATGACCTTGCTCCTCAGCTCCAACTCTTTCGTGAGCAAACGATGTTCGGTCTGATCTTCAGCGTCGCCCGTCAGCAACATCGAAAACGAGCCGTAATCCAAACGCGCCACAATTGAATTCGCATTTGCTTCGTTGCCGCCTGTCGTCATCTTGTCTTTCGTGAAGAACGGCTCTGACGGCGCGAGAATCAGCAACAACGCTCCGCCACCGAGATCGTACTTGGTTCCCGGTCGCGCGGTTTCGTAATGCGCGCCGCTAGATGTCAACGCTGCTTTGTAGTCGTCGTAGAACTTTGTCAGCGGATTGGCTTTTGCGGGTTTTGTCTTTGCCGGTTTCTTTCCGCCGGCAGACTTCTGCGGAGTCGCAACAGCTAGTGCAGGGACACTCGGCGGCTGCCCATTGTCGATTACGTTCAGAACTTTTACTGCCTTGAAGACTTCAGCGGCACCACCAACATGATCAGGATGTGGATGAGTGGCGATGAAGTAGTCGAGCTGTTGAATGTTGTTGCGCTTGAGCGCTTCAACAACCGCCTTTCCTTTGGTCGTGTCGCCCGCGTCGATCAGCACGGTTTTTCCAGCGGGTGAGGATATCAGCATCGCGTCGCCGTTTATTGGACCAACGTCGAGAATGCGAATGGTTAACTCACCACCTGAGGCTGGTGGCGGCTGAGTACGCCACCACGGCAGGACATACTTCCAGCCAACAAACGCGCTGGCACCGGCGACCAGTAGGAGAACAGCAATCGCACAACCACAACCTCGGGTAGCTCGTCCCAATCAATATTCCTCGTTTCGCTGTTGGCGATAAATCACTCGCGGAGCCATCGGCGCATCTACCTGGTTTAGCATCCGCATCACGACAGGCATCACCGAATAATCTCCTCGCGCATAGGCTTCGAGTGCCTCTTTGGCTTTCACTACTTCCCAGATCCATTCCGGGGAGATGACTTGTTCGACCATCAACACGAATCGTTCGCCGTCTTTTGGTTTGAACCTGAGTGGCGTTTTGAAAGTCAAAGTCCTGGATGCGTAAGCAGGCACCGCAAAGCCTTCGGTTCTGTTGACCAGCAACTGCATTTGGTTTTTCGAGTCGATCGTCACGAGCGAGTAACGGAGGCCAACCAACTTTGCTTCGGAACTGTTCCCGACGGCGACCTTCACGAGATAGCCTCGCTCGGATTTCACAAGCGATGCTTCGTGAACGGTCAGCGGTAGATCGAGCACCTGGAAAACTTCGACTGAGCGAGCGTTCGTTTGAGCCGGAGCATTTCTCACGCTGAGTCGCAAAGGAGCAAAGGAAGGCATAACTTCTTGTTGCGTCTTTGCGCCTTTGCGTGAAACTTCCGCGGAAGCCATGAAGGCCAAAAGTGCCAGCAATGCGAACTTCACAAACATCTCAATTCTCAGCAGTCACTGATTCGTGCTCGCGTTCCCACATCGTCTCCGCTTCTCTCGTGATGCGCGTCGGATATTTGCCATTCCAGCACGCCACGCACGACGCATCAGGACTCATTCCGCTCGCAGCAATCATTCCCTCAAGCGATAGATAACCCAGCGAGTCAGCCTCGATAAACTTTCGTATCTCTTCGACGCTCATCTGCGCGGCAATCAACTCCGTCTTGTTCGGTGTGTCCACACCGTAGTAGCACGGACTAATCGTCGGGGGACAACTGATGCGCACGTGAATCTCCTTCGCGCCCGCTTCGCGAACCATGCGCACGATCTTCTTCGACGTCGTTCCACGAACGATCGAATCGTCGATCAACACTACACGCTTCCCGTTTATCAGATCGCGAATCGGATTCAGTTTTATCCGCACTCCAAACGATCGGATCGATTGTCGTGGCTCGATGAACGTGCGTCCGATGTAATGATTGCGCACAAGCCCAAAACGAAAACTCAAACCACTTTCAGCCGCGTAACCGATCGACGCCGCCACGCCCGAGTCAGGCACTGGCACCACTATGTCTGCATCCGCGGGCTGCTCGACTGCAAGCCTGCGGCCCATCTTGTGTCGCGACTCGTTGATCGATCTGCCGTAGATCAACGAATCCGGTCGCGCAAAATAAACGTGTTCGAACAAACACATCGAGTGCTGCTGCGCCGGGAGCGGATGTGACGATCGCAAACCATCCTGATCGATCACGATCATCTCGCCCGGCTCAACGTCGCGTACATACTGTGCGTCGATCAGATCAAACGCACAGGTCTCTGACGCAATCACCCATGCATCACCGAGCCGTCCGAGAGCGAGCGGCCGGAATCCGCGGCTATCGCGAATCGCAATCAACTCTGAGGGCGTCAAGAAAAGCATCGAAAACGCACCTTCAGTCTCTTTCAAAACTTCAGGTATCGCCTCTCGAACCGACGAACGCGATCGCGCAACACCGTGAAGCACGACTTCCGTGTCGGAGGTCGACGAAAAGATCGCGCCTTCGCGTTCGAGTCGCTGTCGCTCTTCACGTGCGAACGGAAGATTGCCGTTATGACAGACTGCGATCTGGCCGTGCTGGCAAGTGACACAGAAAGGCTGCGCCTCGAGAATCGACACATCGCCGGTGGTTGAATAACGAACGTGTCCGATCGCGCTCGCACCCCGCAAACGATCGAGATGCGTTTGGTTGAATGCTTCGGAAACGTGTCCCATTGCGCGTTCAATGCGAAGTT
>DASTVU010000612.1:0-6749 GCA_035758935.1 Pyrinomonadaceae bacterium
TCACGGCGCCCTGATTGAGAAATATGGTTACGCACCACTCGAAAGTGTGCGCGACATGCTGGGTGTTTCGCAGGAGCTGCGCGAGAACCTGTGCATTGCAGCACACCTGGCCCATGTTGCTTATGCGGGGAGATTAGACGACGAAGGTAAGATCGTACCGCGTTACAAGATCACGATGGCGAGCGGGCTGGATGAAGAAACGTGCAGGAGAGTTAACCTCGGTTATATTGATTACCGCTCATTCAACTACGAATCCCTGCGCTCCGACCCCGACACCCTCATCGTCGCCGACGCAGGAAGAGATCTCTACCAGTGTTCATCCGCGTCAATTCGTGGCTAAGTCTCTTTAAGCGACTAACGCTGTCGGCACGTCAATAACGTTGTAATTCGCAATGAACTGATCTAACTGTTGGCTACCGAGTGGCGTCGAGAATAAATACCCTTGACCATTCTCACATTCCAACTTGCGCAACAGTCTTAACTGATCTTCAGTCTCAACTCCTTCAGCAACCACGTCCATGCCCAGGTTCTGTGCGAGCGCCACGATCGTGCGCACGATCGCGAGGTTCTCTTCATTCTCCATCATCTGGGTCACGAACGAACGATCGATCTTCAAGGTATCAATGGGGAAACGCTGCAGATAACTCAAACTCGAATAACCGGTGCCGAAATCATCGATACTTAACTGCACGCCGAGTTCACGCAACTGCGTCAACAATCCAACCGCGGCGTCGATATTGTCGCTAAATACTGACTCGGTGATCTCGAGTTTCAAACAACGCGGCGGCAACTGGGACTCCTGCAACAGACTCGCGATGTTTTCGACCAAACCCGGTTGATTAAACTGCTTCACTGACAGATTGACGCTGACGAACAACGGCGGCGCCGCTGGATACGTTGTCTGCCACTCACGCGCCTGCCGGCACGCAGATTCGAGCACGCGTTGTCCGATCGTCAGGATCTGGCCGGTTTCTTCGGCAACTGGAATGAAGTCTTTCGGCGGCACCATTCCAAACTCCGGATGATGCCAGCGCACGAGAGCTTCAAAGCCAATGAGGGTTCGATTTTCAAGCGACACGATCGGTTGATAATCGACGAACAACTCGTCGCGTTCGCTAGCGCGTCGCAAGTCTGTCTCCATCTTCAAACGGCTCATCAACTCGCCGTGCATGTCGCGTCCAAAGATCTCATAACGCGCTTTGCCGCGAGCCTTGGCCTGGTGCATCGCAGTTTCTGCGTCGCGCAACATGTCTGAAACTTGTTCGGCGTAATCCGAGCCGAGCGCGATGCCGATGCTGAGGGTCGTATAGACTTCCTGGCCGTGAAGATTGAAAGAGATTGCGAGGGCCTGTTGAATGCGCGTTGCCACTGACGATGCTTCTTCTTCACCCGAGACATCGTCCAACAAAACCGCAAATTCATCGCCACCGACTCTCGCGAGCACATCGTTCTGACGCAGACAGGTTTTGACTCGCTGTGCGATCTGGATCAGCAACTGATCTGCACTGGCGTTTCCGAGACTGTCGTTGACGAGCTTGAAACGATCGACGTCGATCAGCAACACCGCGCATTGTCGATCCGATTGCTTACGCGCAAAACGGTGCTTGAGCAGATCGTAAAACCGCGCCCGGTTTGGTAGTCCCGTCAGCGTATCCTGCGTTAGCTTTTCTTCGGCACGTTTGCGGTCGCTGATGTCCTGCACCTGAAAGAATAATCGTTTCGTTTTGGTTTCCGAATCTCTTAGCAGCGAGACGTGCCACTGCACCCAAACTGTGTGACCTTGCTCGTGGATGTAACGCTTCTCCTGCTCGTGACTCTGAATGTATCCCTCGAGCACGCGCTGAATGTACGACTGCACGTGTCGCAGATCGTCCGGATGGGTCATCATTTGAAAACCGGTGGCGCGCAATTCCTGTTCTGAATAGCCAAGCAGTTTGCAGAGTGATTCATTGACCTGAAGCCAGCTACCGTCAACCGAAACCACTGCCATTCCGATCGCCGCGTTATCAAACGTGCCGCCGTAAGTCTTTGAATTTGTCGAGAGCGCAAAGGGAATCGAATCTGGTGCGAACGGTGAATCGGAATTCGACTCGACACCATCACCAAGCTGTCGATTCTGACTACGCTCCGTCGCACGGCGACGCTTCATGCGCTTCTGTTCATACATCGCCTGGTCGGCTTGTTCGAGCAACTCTTCGAAGCACGTCATACGCTCGGGCTCAAGTGTGGCGACACCGATACTGAAGGCGAGCTTATGACTACATGCTTCGGAAGCGTTATAGGCTTTCAGATTCTCGTTGAGCCTGGTGATCGCGTCTTCTTTACTCGCGTTCAGATCGGTTACGAGCACAGTGAACTCGTCGCCGCCGAGCCGCGCGATGATGTCGGAGCTGCGGAAGCTACGGTTGAGGATGGCGGCGGTGTTGATGAGCGCGTTGTCGCCTTCGTTGTGTCCAAACTCGTCGTTGATGCGCTTCATGCCATCGAGGTCGATGAAGAGCAGGAGCAGGTTTTCCTTTTGGCGGCGCGCGAAGTCGAAGTAAGGCGCGGCCTGTTTGAGCAGCCCGCGACGATTGAACAATCCGGTCAGGTCGTCCTTGAGCGAACTGTTGCGCAGCGTCTCTTCGAGCTTTTTGCGCTCGGTGATGTCGCGCACAACCTGCACCAGACCGCCACCGTCAACGCTCGAAATCGAAATCTCGAGTGGGAAAGTGCCGCCACTGAGTTTCAGACCCATGGCTTCACCGCGCCATGAACCGTCGCGCCAAACAGCCGGCATGATCTTTTCTTTGAGACGATTCAACTCTTCCTGGAAGTAAAACATCTCCCAGCTCGCGCCGATAAGTCGTTCGGGATCTGAGTAACCAAAAATTTTTGCGTACGCGTCGTTGAGATAGATACAGACGCCGAGGTGATCAATGATCGCCATGCCGTCCATCGACGCTTTCATCGCCGCGGCCTGTTGGGCAAGAGAGCCGGCGGCGCGTTTGCGCTCAGTGATGTCGCGAGCGACCACCGAAGCACCGGTGAGCGCTTTGCCGTCCATGATCGGGCAGATGGTAAGAGAGACGTCGATTGGGGTTCTGCCCTTTTTGAGGTGGACCATTTCGTATTGCGTGACGTTCTCGCCACGCGCAACTTTTTCAAACAACAGCGAAGCTTCCTGGCCGCGCCGCTGATCGAACAGCATTGAAATCGGCGAGCCGAGAGCTTCTTTCGAGGCGTATCCGTAAATTCCGCGTGCGCCGCGATTCCAACTCATGATCACGCCTTCGGGAGTGACGCCGATAATCGCGTCGCGAGAAACATCTACGATGCCTTGCAGACTCGAGAGTTCGTGTCGAACGCCGGTGAGTTGTTCGCGCGTGCCTTTCCAGTTAATAAAAACAAAGATGCTGAGGAGTATTTGTATAACAAAAAGAGTAGCGACAGTTGGGATCAACGCTGAGCCAAGGAGTTGAGGGACAAGGAGACAGAAGGCCAGCGCGCTCGGAATCACGAAGGTTGGGAGGGGCCACAACTGTTGGCCTGCGCGGGAGATGAAAGACTGAGGTTCGAGAAACATACCTGTTAGGAGGCGTCTGAAATCGATGGTTCGAGTGGGGTAGCTGGGGACTTACCGTTTCGTGATTGTCAAAACTCAGGCGACACGCCTCACCGTCTTTAGCTACTCGCGTGCCAAGTGTTTGCAGCGGAAAAGTCGAGGTGGATAGGAGCCGATGAGGTCAAACTAAACGACTATTTGCCATTATGACAGCCGGGCCGAGTCAATTTGCGAGTTGGGTAACGGTTGGGCGGCCCTCCGTGGCCGGCCTTGGGTGGAAGGTGAATTATTGCCGCACGTAATCAAACCGAGGGCGGCCACGGAGGGCCGCCCCTACAGTGCCTTGAGGTCCGCTGCAAGATGATCGCAATGAAACAGTTCGTTTAATCCAAAAATTTTCGTGACAATAGGGGGTATATTTGTGTCAGAGGTGTTGAGCAATAATTTTCGAGAGTGATTCAGCCATTATTTTCATCCCGAAACACCTCTCACTTTGCGTGATGGTTCTGGCCATTACTTGGTAGTACCAGCTTCTGTGCGGCAACCCGGCTAATTCTTAGTACTTGAAAGCTAACAGACTGCTCCGAGTCGACTGACCTAGGGTCGAGGGAGTGTGTTCGAAGACCACAGAAGCAAACAATCCGACATTGCTGAAAATTCAATCGACTGCATAGGTGCGGTGTGCGGTACGGTCAACCACGTAAACTAAGAACAAAACGCGGCCAGAAGAAGGCGGAGCAAAATGCCTGGTGCTTCACGTGTCGCCAACCAATGTCGCGGCATGGAAAGAACTTTTCCTGCTCGAACTGTCACATCGCAACTCGTATTGAGTTGAGTCTTGATCCGAGTTCACGCGCGCGAGTTGCGAAGCGGACTCTCGAAGATTCGAAGTGGCAGCATCCTTTTTGTGTTTCGTGCCGCGTTCAGATGCACCGGTTTTCTCGTCGTTCGTGCGGCCGGCTACACTCGTACCGTTGCCGCAAATGTAAGGCGATGACTGCTTCTCGTCGCGACAGTTCAAAGATCTACCAGAAAGAACAGGAAATTCTCGAGCTAATCACGGCGGGTTATCTCGACAAGCAGATCGTGAGGAAGCTGAACTGTCATCACCGGACGGTGGCGCGGTTACGACTTCAGGTAAGCGATCCGCGCCGTTGCGATTGCGGCCAGCTCTTTTATCACACGAAGAAGTGTCAAAAGCGGCCGGGCTGGCAAACGCTCGCACGTGAGCGACGGACCGCCTTCGACGATCTTCTCGTGCGCATTAACCGTCGCGTCCCGTCGACCCTTCCGGAAGAGATGCGGGCTGATATTTGTCAGGAAATGCTTTTGCAGATGATGAAATCGATCGATAACGTCCTCACTAAAGTTCCCGAGTTCATCAAAGAGTACAAGAAGGACTATCCATTCCAGTATCACTCGTTTGATGCCAATCCGAAACTGCTGGAGCGGATTGCCGGGTAGCGTCCACCACGAATCTCATCACATTCATAACCCATCCTGATAAGATGTGCGTCCATGCAACCATTTCGAATGACTCTATCCACCTTGCTGGTGGGAATTCTTGGCGTAGCGACGGTCCAATCCGGACCAACGCCGCAAGATGAGGTTATTCCTATCATCGACGTCCACACTCACACGTCTTTTACCGGTGGCACTGAATCAACGACCGGGCTTCCGAGAACGCAGGAACAGTACTTCAAAGAATGGCGTGAGGCCGGGGTGGTCGGTGCGGTGGCTCATACGACGGACAGCGGGCAGGGTTTCCATGATCTCAAAAGTCACAATGTTACTTATTGCGGCGGTGTCGGCGACGTGGTCGATACGAAGAGGATTGAGGATGGACTAAGGTCGCGCAAATACGGATGTATCAAAGTCTATTTGGGTTACGCACATTTTTACGCCTATGACCCTCGCTACGAACCCGTTTATCGCCTCGCAGAGAAGTACGACGTTCCGGTTGTCTTTCATACCGGCGACACTTACTCGACTAAAGCAAAGCTTAAGTTTGCTGATCCGCTCACAATCGACGAGGTTGCGGTCGATCATCCCAAAGTCAACTTCGTCATCGCGCACTGTGGAAATCCGTGGATCGAGTCAGCGGCTGAGGTGGCTTACAAGAATCCAAATGTCTACATCGAGTGTTCAGCGCTGTTGACTGGAAATCTCGATCAGATGCCGAAAGAGAAGGTTGACACCTACGTAGTTCGACCGATCGCGTGGGTGTTTGGTTATCTGGAAGATCCGAAAAAGATGATGTTCGGTACAGACTGGCCGCTCGTCTCGATCAAACCCTACGTTGAAGCTTACAAACGCGCAATTCCCAAAGAACATTGGCGGGCCGTCTTTCACGACAACGCTGTGCGCGTCTTCAAGCTGCAGAAATAGTCGGTACTGCGTCAGTTGAAATTTTGATGAATACGCCGAAGGCGTTCGCTAATTTCAGCCCAAGGTTCGAGCATCGCGAGAACCCTGGGACATAGTTCTTAATTGCGGCGAAACCCTGTAAGGGTTAGGCGGTTGGCGAACCCTTTTCAGGGTTCAATAAATATTAGATGTTTTTGTCCCGGGGTTGTCGCTGCGCTCCAACCCTGGGCTGAAATTAGCGAACGCCTTCGGCGTAATTTCAAACTGAGGGCTACCAAACTAGTCCTCCCACAAGAGCAGTTCATTACGTCAATAGGACAAAAGGCAGATGAGCAGTTGGGCCGAAGTTTTATTGACATGGAACGTGCGAACCGACTAGAGTGCCGCACGTTCTCAGGTTTTCGCACGCGGCGTGGGACCTCGCAACCTCTAACTAACATCTTGACTTCACAGCTCAAAGGAGAATCAACGACATGAGTACACCCTCAGACCCTAACAAAATCACGAAGGACGAGGTCAATAAAGCGCAAAAGAGATGGTGCAAAGGGCTACTGAAGATATGCGAAAAATACATCACCAACGGTGACTACAAAACGGAGGCCGGAGCATTCATCGACAAAAATTACGACTTCGGCAAGAGCGAAGTATTCTTCCGTCCAACACTCGCGATGGCGCCGCACAACTTTAGAACGACAAGAGAAGGCGCACTCTCATACTTCATAGGTGACAATCCCAGATTTCCTGACGACGATGGGTTCATTAAGAAAAAGTGGGTAGAGGCGAAGTTTGACAACAGGATCGAGGGGAAAGATGCCATTCAGGTCCACGGCGATATTGG
>DASTVU010000613.1:0-6340 GCA_035758935.1 Pyrinomonadaceae bacterium
CATAAGCCACAAAAGGCACAAAAATCACAAAAAGCACAAAAATGATCTTAAGAGTAAGGGATGTTCTTTTTTGTGCCTTTTGTGCATTTTGTGCTTCTTGTGGCCTTTTTGTGGCTAATACATTTTTTCATAGTGGCGCGAGTTACGGTCGGGATATGGTTGCCAAAACGAGTGGCGCGATCCGGAGCGGCGTTGAAGTGGATCCCAGCCCGTCGCGCGTTTTACTAGTCCGATCGGCGTCAGCACCAGAAAGAAAATGATCGCCAGAATGATGCGGCTGGAGACGTAGGCCATTCCCTCCGCAAGTTTCATCCAGAACCGGCGCGGGACTGTGAGGAGGCGTGGAAAAACCAACCCACACAGAACAAGTGATGATCCGGCGGCGCTGAGGACATACGCCGCCGTCGCAAACTTCCCACGATAAAGCCACCAGAGACCGAGCAGCACAAACACGCCGCCGACAACCAGCCCAAATTCCTTCTCTGCTCGGAAGGCGCGCGACTTCATTTAGCTGGTTACGAGAGCCTTCTCCGGCGCTCTCTGCTTTTCGAGTTCACCGGCAATCCAGTGATAGGTGATGTTCAATCCGTCTTCCAGAGAGATCGACGGTTCCCAATTCAACACTTCGCGTAAACGTGTGTTATCGCTGTTGCGACCTCTGACTCCCTGGGGCTTCGTCAGATCGTAGCGTTTACGGATCTTCTTCCCGGCGATGTTCGAAACGATCTCCACCAGTTCGTTGATCGAGATCATCCGATCCTGGCCCAGGTTGATCGGGTCGCGATGATCGCTCTGCATCAGGCGATAGATGCCTTCGACACAGTCGTCGATGTAGCAATATGAGCGCGTTTGTTCACCGTCGCCCCACACTTCGATCTCGTCGCCGTCGTCTGCGAGTGCGACTTTGCGACAGATCGCTGCGGGCGACTTTTCACGTCCACCGTCGTAGGTGCCAAGCGGGCCGAAGATGTTGTGAAACCTGACGACGCGCGTGTCGAGTCCGAAGTCTTCGGTGTAATGACGACAAACTCTTTCCATGTAGAGTTTTTCCCAGCCATATCCGTCTTCGGCATCGGCCGGATAGGCGTCAACTTCTCGCAATGGCGTGATGTCGGTTTCCTTCTGCTTGTAGCCGGGATAAATGCACGCGCTGGAAGTGTAGAGGTAACGTTTGACTCCATTCGCGCGCGCCGCTTCGATGGTGTGCAGATTGATGAATGTATTGTCGCGAACGATAACGGCTTTGTTGTTCTCGATAAATCCGATGCCTCCCATGTTCGCTGCGAGCCCATACACCTGATCCATGCCCTCGGTCGCCTGCAGGCAGTTTTCCTCTTTGGAAAGATCGAGGAGTAAAAACTCGTCCGCGGCCGTCGCTTCGTATTCCGGTTCCTTGATGTCAACGCCGCGGACGAAATAGCCGCGCTCGGTCAGATACTTCGTCAGGTGATGGCCAATAAATCCACCGGCTCCTGTAACCAGTACTTTTGTCTTTTCTGACATTAATAGATTTTCTCCACAACAAGATAAGTTCGACGGGATTGTAAGTCCTGTCCGTATTAACCGCCATTACTACTTACGGCAAGTCGTTTCAAGCATCCCCAAAACGGTCTATTCAACACACCTTCCGGGTGAGTAGCGAAGGCCCGCATCAGCCAACTGGCCGCCTCGGATTTGCGTCCGGCCTCGCTGGCTGCATATGAAAGTCGCAGAAACCGCGTAGCTTTGCACCAGCGTTGATCGGCGCCCTGCAACTGTGGCTCGTAGAATTCAGCGATCCGATCAAACTCCTCCAGTTGACGATGTCCTTCTGCAACTGTCTTACTCACTTCGTGCAGCCGGTACCCTGCCATCGGCAATGGTAGGTATTCGCATTTATGACCAGCCAGCAGCAGGCGCACGTACATATCGTGATCGAAGTCGTAATTCCAACGCTCCTCAAATCCTGAACTAACGAGTTCCCTTTTCCAAAAATGGCCCGGCTGCGGCGCACGATAGGCCCACGACAAACAGTGTGCGGCAGACTCCGGCACCTTTGCATGGATCATGCGCGTCTCGTGGCCTTCGCCGAACATGAGCGTGTCGCCGCAAACCCAGTTGCACTTGGGATTGTCGGCAAAGTAATTCATCGCCGCGTTGAATGCGCCCGGCAAATAAACGTCATCGCTGTTGATGAACGCGAGGATGTCGCCGGTAGCTCGTTCGAGACCTTTATTGATTGCGTGAACCTGGCCACGATCTTTTTCACTTATCCAGTAAGCTAGCTTGTCTTCATAGCGGCGAATGATGGAAACACTTTCGTCCGTGCTGCCGCCATCGATGATGATGTATTCGAGCGCCTCATAACCCTGATTCAGTACAGACAGAATCGTCTCTTCCAGAAAACGGCCCTGGTTGAATGAAGGTGTAATGATGCTGAGTTTTAGCGACATTCAGTTCTTAAAACTCTTAATCGACTCGACGACGTAGACCTGCTGCTCTTCGGTTAGTTCCGGATAAACGGGCAATGCAATAGTTTCTTTAGCAGCCCTTTCCGATTCCGGAAACTGACCCTCTTTATATCCGAGGTAGTTGAAACACGCCTGAAGGTGAAGCGGAATCGGGTAATACACTTTAGTGCCAATACCGCGCGCTTTTAAGTGCGCCATCAGGGCGTCGCGATTTCCGGCAACACGAATCACATACTGATGAAAGATGTGACGCCCGTCTTCTCGGACGTGTGGTGTCGCCAAAGGAACACTCAAATCGGCCTCGCTCAGCAGCTTTGAATACAATGCCGCTTTCCGCGCTCGCTCATCGGACCAGCGATCAAGACTCGGAAACTTTACGCGCAATACCGCCGCCTGCAACTCATCCAAACGACTGTTGATGCCGACTTCTTCGTGTTCGTATTCGTTGGCGCCACCGTGCGCCCGAAGTCGACGTAGACGCGCGGCGATCTCATCATTGTTGGTGGTCAGCATTCCACCATCACCTGCGCCACCGAGATTCTTCGTCGGATAAAAACTAAAACATCCGATCAAGCCCATCGAACCCGCCGGGCGCCCGTTATCCGTCGCACCAATCGCCTGCGCTGCGTCTTCAACAATCGGTATACCGCGGTGCTTCCCGACGTCGAGCAATGGATCCATCGCGGCACATTGCCCGTACAGATGCACCGGCATGATGGCTCTTGTTCGCGAGGTGATCGCATCAGCAACTTGTGATGCATCGATGTTGTAGGTACGAGGATCAATGTCAACAAAAACCGGACCCGCGCCGAGTCTCGTGATACACGCTGCCGTTGCAAAGAACGAGAAAGGTGTTGTGATCACTTCGTCGCCGGCTTTGACGTCGAGAGCCATCAGAGCGAGCAACAAAGCATCCGAGCCAGACGCACAACCGATCGCGTGTTTCGTTTGGCAGTAATCGGCGATTGAATTTTCAAGACCGCGCACTTCGTCGCCAAGAACAAAGCGCTGCGAGCTCATGACGCGTTCTAAGGCCTGGTGCAAGTCATCTCGAAGCGAGACATACTGGGCCTGAAGGTCCAACATGGGAACGTTCATAGAATCAGGAAACTGTATCGGCCCTATAGGGCTATATAGGACCGATATAGCTCAGAGAGATAATCAGGCGGTCTCACCTGCGGAAGCACCTCGCCCGCTTTCCGTGTCGGTCGAGTAATAGTTCGAGTAGTAGCCGGAATAGTAGTAGTCTTGCGACTCGAGCTTCACATTATTGAGCACCACACCAAATATGTGTGCGCCCACGTCCAGCAACTGCTGTTTCGCCCTGCGCACGACCGCGCGCGAGCTTCTGCCACCGTGAACCACCAGCATTACGCCGTCAACCATCGTCGAGAGGATCGAAGCGTCAGTGAATGAAATCGCAGGTGGCGAGTCGATAATGATGTGGGCGAATCGCTCGCTCAAAAGCGCTAAAAGTTTGCGCATCTCCTCTGAGCCCAGTAACTCCGCTGGATTCGGCGGAACCGGACCGGAAGTCAAAATCTTCAGATTAGGAGTTCGCGCGCAGGTCTGTAACAGGTTGTCGAGATTTCTCTCTCCTGATAACCAGGTTGTCAAACCTTTCGAATTTCCAACTTCAAATTGACTGTGCAAACGCGGCCTTCGCAGGTCGCAATCGATAATCAGCACTTCGGCGCCTGTCTGTGCCAACATGAACGCGGTATTGATCGCCGTCGTTGTCTTTCCTTCTGACGGCTGACTGGACGTGACCAGAATCGTCTTTGGCGGTTGTCCCGCGGACGACAACAACAGCGACGTTCGCAAGTGACGATACGACTCAGCGATCGGCGATCGCACATCGTCGATCATCGCCAGCGCTGTGCTTTCTGAAGGCCCGGGACTGGCCGCCTGTGGAAGACCTTTCAAACGCGCACCACCGCGGCTCGCAGGAATCATCGCGAGCGCAGGCAGGTGAATGTAACGATCGATGTCGTCAATCGACTTGACGGTGTCGTCGAGGAAGTCGAGCAGGAACGCCAGACCGATTCCAGCAACCAGCGACAACGCCAACGCGATCATGACATTTCGTAGCCGAGCCGGTCCCACTGGCGCACGCGGTACGCGGCTATAGTTTTCAATTCTGACTTCGCTGCCCTTATCACCCTGAGCGATCTGAACCTCGCGCTGTTTCTGGAGCAAGGTGTTTAGATATTGTTTGTTGGTCTCAAGGCGTTGGGTGTAGGCCGCCATCTCGATCTGATCACGCGTTTGCTGGTCAGTGACGCCGCGCTGCTGCATGTACATCTGGCGCAGACTGTTTTCATGAGCCTGGGCAGCTTCGTAATCCGCCTTCAGCATGTTGATGGATTCGTTAGATGCCTTGGCCAACTCTGCCTCAAGACGCTCGATCGCTGCCTGAGTTTTCTTGACCTCCGGCCATTCCTCCTTATAGGTCACGAGGAGTGCAGCCTTTTTCTCTTTCAGCTCCGAGAGCCTGCCCTGGATGTTGGTGATGCGTTCAGACTTCTGTACTTCGGGAATGGAATTCGTGTCGGTGGAGGCTCTTGCGTTTTGATAGATTGCCTGCGCATTCTTTCGCTTGTCTTCCGCTGCCAGCAGTTGCTTACTCAAGTCCTGCAGGCGCTGTCCCTCGACGTCGAGTGAACTGTCCAGCGTCGGTCGCAGTCCTTTTTCACGCGCGTAGTTGAACAGAGATTCCGTGTCGAATCTGATCTTTTCCTGAAGCGAAGCGATCTCACGAGCCAACAGGTCTCCGGCCTTGCTTGAGTTCTGCGTTGCGCGCTCGACGTTGTTGGCCTGAAAAACTTCTGCGAGCGCGTTGGCCACCTTCTGGGCCATTTCGGGATCTGTGTGGCGATACTTGATATTGAAAAGATTGGTGCCGACGATACCTTCAACTTTTTCTGCGCCGATGATCGCATCCTCGTAGGGCTCAAGTGCCGAGAGCTCTTCGGGCGATAACGGATCTTCCTGCAACTGTGTCTGACCGACTACTTCCAAACCACCTGGAGCCTTGGCAGGAATAGCCGCCGGTTTTTTCTCGCCTGAGACCATGCGTCGTAGCGCCGTGAAGATTCCTCCCTGCGTGCCACTGCCAAAGAAGTTTGGATTGTGTTGCAGGTCCAAACTCAAAGCTACCTGGCGGGCGAGTGCCGGACTTTGCAATAGCTTTATCTGTGTGCCCCAGAAGTTCGCGTCGGGCTGGGCATTGAGCACGAAATCCTTGGTTTGCAAAACGTTCGATGCTCGCTGTTCGATTCGGATGGTCGTTTCTGCTTCGTAGATCGAAGGCTGGCGAAACATCTGCACGGCGACGAGCGAAGTGACCACCAGGCACAGGCTAATGATTAGCCATTTTCGCTTGAGCACCACGAATAAGTAATCGCGGAGCTGGTTGGGCTCAGTGGCGGCCGGCCCGTAGGACCTGACCTGGCTGACATCAGTGAGCGGTCTATCGAGACCACGCTCGACCGAAGGCATCGGCATCAAACGGTTATCTTGCGACATCATGTGTTCCGGTTCTCGTAAAGAGGTAAATAAGTTAACAAACTCACACAGCTAGAGGTTCAGGATAATAGCAAAAGTATCCACAGATTACACAGATTGAATCATGAATCTGTGTAATCTGCGGATACAAAACGTGACAAGGCGTCCCGCCAGTGGGGGAGAGGGGGGAGACCGATCGCCTCCGAAAGGAGGCATTTTAATCTTGAATTTCTTGGCCGAGGGGCGGGTCTGTTGAGCGTGGCGCCACTCACAACTCCGAGTGTGTCGCTGTTCAAACCGGCCAATTTCAACGCTTCGCGGGTGAATGTTTCAAAACTGGCTCCGTCTCCCGAATTCACGACGTGATACACGCCCGGTAAATC
>DASTVU010000614.1:0-4018 GCA_035758935.1 Pyrinomonadaceae bacterium
CGTGCTGAAGCTTTGATTAACGAGATCCGAGGCGCATTAAAGGATGAATCTACGACGCTGGAACGTTGGCGACAACTGACCAGCGATTTGCAGCAAGTGTCGCATTCTCTGGCCAGTGCTGCTTACGGCCAGGCCAGTGCCGCTGGTGCCGGCGCAGGCGCAGGCGCTGGTGGCAGTGGTGGAGGCTCGGATCAGGGTGGAGGGACCCAGGGTGGCGCCGATGACGAAGTCATCGATGCCGAATACACGCAAAAGTAAGGAAGGAGGAATAGGACCCTGGACGTAACCTATTTCTATGGCGAAGAGTAAAGACTACTACGAAGTCCTCGGCATAAAGCGAGATGCATCTCAAGATCAGATCAAGCAGGCCTATCGCAAACTGGCGCGCAAATTTCATCCCGACTTGAACCCCGGCGACAAGACTGCCGAAGAGCAGTTCAAGGGATTGCAAGAGGCTTATGACGTACTTTCTGAACCTGAGAATCGAAAGCTTTATGACCAGTATGGCGAGAACTGGCGCGCAGTCAAAGCAGGTGCGGGCGCGCCACCGCCGGGATGGGAAGGGGAGCCACGATCGAGGCGAGGAACAGGACCACGCACAGCAGGAGTCGATTTTGGCGATTTTGACTTCAGCAACTTCGGTACCCGCGGTGGTGGAGGGTTCGACATCTTCGAAGAGATGTTTGGCGCGGCGGCCGGAAGAGGCCGAGGCCGACGAAGTGGTCGCGGCGCCGATGTCGAAGCTGAGCTCGAGTTATCACTGGAAGAAGCGCATCGAGGGGTCCGGCGCACGCTGCAGATGCAGGTGGCTGAGGCCTGCCCGACTTGTAGCGGAACAGGGCTAAAAGATGGGAAGCCTTGCGAGACCTGTGGAGGCGCCGGACAGGTTATACGGCCGAAGACGATTGAAGTGAACATCCCGTCCGGCGTGCGTGATGGCTCAACGATACGCCTGGCCGGACAAGGCGGGATCGGCAGCAATGGCAGCGAGCCCGGCGATCTTTATTTGCACATTCGACTTCGGCCGCATCCGGTGTTCACGGTGAAAGGCGACGATCTGGAAGTCGAATTGCCCATCACGCCATGGGAGGCAGTGCTTGGAGCGAAGGTGGAAGCGCCGACGATTGATGGAAAG
Source organism: Pyrinomonadaceae bacterium (assembly GCA_035758935.1). Lineage (GTDB taxonomy): Bacteria > Acidobacteriota > Blastocatellia > Pyrinomonadales > Pyrinomonadaceae > PSRF01. The sequence goes on from DASTVU010000614.1 coordinate 1,136, forward strand.
GTTGAGTTGACAGTTCCCGCCGGCGCGAGAAGCGGTCAGCGCTTACGTTTACGTGGTCAGGGTTTGAATAAGCGTAAAGGCGGTAGAGGTGACGAATATGTGCGCTTGAAAATTGTGGTTCCGAAAGATGTCAGCGCTGAAGAACGTCGCTTGTACGAAGAGTTGAGTCGCATCTCAGGATTTAAGCCGCGGAGTTAATGTTTCGGTGAAATTTCAAGATGGCGAATCAGCAACATCATTCGGACTTGCCCGGGTTGGGCAATCGTCGTCACGCGGTGCGCTCGGCGCTTGAGTTCGTACAGGACCTGATCGTACTCGGTTTGTGTGCGGCGCTCTTCATAGCGATGGTGATTAAGCTGGTTCATCTGGGCCAGGCGCTGTTGAGGGGCACGGATTTCTCCCCGGTTCTGGCAGACATCTTGTTCATTCTCGTTCTGATTGAGTTGTTTCGCCTGTTGCTTATCTATTTGGAATGGCATCGAGTTTCGGTGTCAACCATGGTTGAGGTAGGGATTTTGGCTACTGTGCGGGAGATTCTCTTAAAAGGGGCATTGCAAGTTGAGTGGCGTCAAATGTTGGTGCTCTGCGTTTTCATTCTAACGCTGGGCTTGGTGCTGCGATATGCAGGTGTTCGAACGTTGCAAGAGGGTGAACAGATCGAGTCAGACTAATTATCAGGTGGGTGGCAAGAATTATGTGGCCCAGCGATTTTGATCTTGATGAACCATTGACCTTCGATGTTGTTGCCGCGACAGTCGGTGCGAAGCGTACGCTCGTGGCGCGACTGGCGAAGCAGGGATTGATTGAGACGGTCGACAGTGGAACAGATGAACCGTTGCTGCCGCGACGCGCAGTAGTTCAGCTTCGTCGCATGCAAAGGCTACGAAGGGACCTGGGTGTTAACTTTGCTGGCGCTGCGGTCATTCTCGACCTGGTAGGACGGATCGAGCAACTGAATCGTGAGTTGGCGGAAATGCACCGGAGGCTGAAATAAAGAGTTGCACAGAGAAAAAAATGCGAAGACCGATGCCGGTTGGCGAATGGACTACTAAGAGGAGGCACTTCTAATGGTTGAACGTACGGACAATGAAAACCCCAACGGTGGGTCAGCGCTGAAAGCAGAAACGACGGCGCCGGACTTTACACTATCTTCCGGTGCCGACGAGAAAGTTTCGCTCAGCGACTTTCGCGGTCGGCCCGTAATCCTCGCTTTCTATCCTGCCGATTGGAGTCCCGTCTGTGGTGATCAGATGGCTCTCTACAACGAGGTACTGCCGGAGTTCAAACGGTTCAATGCTGAACTTCTTGGCGTGTCTGTAGACGGCGTGTGGTGTCATCGGGCCTATCGTGAACATCGCAACCTGCATTTCCGCTTGCTCTCCGATTTTGAACCCAAAGGCGAAGTCGCGAGAACCTACGGCGTCTACCGACATGGTGAGGGCGTTACCGAACGCGCTCTCTTCGTGATTGATGGCGAGGGCCGGATTGCCTGGAGCTACGTTTCCCCGATTGAAGTAAATCCAGGCGCCGACGGAATTCTAAATGCACTGGAGAGTTTATCGGGAAAGGAGGTGGCGAATGTCGACAAAAGCAACAGGCGCGAGAGCCAAACTAAGTCTGCCAGTCGGTGAGCGCGACCACATCATAGGACCAGAACATGCGGCGGTCACGTTAGTCGAGTACGGGGATTATGAATGTCCCTATTGTGGCGCCGCGCAATTGATCGTGAAAGAAGTTCAGAAGGTTATGAGCAACAGCCTGCGGTTTGTGTTTCGACACTTTCCGCTCACGCAGATACATCCGCATGCCGAAGTAGCGGCGGAAGCGGCTGAAAGTGCCGGTGCTCAGGATCGTTTTTGGGAAATGCACGATCTCTTGTATGCGAATCAACAGCTGCTAGATCCCGCGCACCTGGTGGGGTTTGCCGAAGAATTAAGTCTGGACACTGTGAAATTTGTCCAAGAATTGCGGGACCATGTCCATCACGAGCATGTACGTGAAGATTTCACCAGCGGAGTCAGGAGTGGTGTCAACGGGACGCCTGCTTTCTTCATTAACGGATTCCGTTACGACGGATCCTGGCAGTTCGGTCCATTACTTAAAGCGCTGGAAGACGCCAGTGTCGACGCCAATGCGATCTAGTGTCCGATATCGCTTTAGCTTGTCGTGAGATCAAATTGGTTCAAGGTTGGTTTCGTTGAGTTTAGGGCATGTGACGACAAGCTGAAGCATATCGGACATCACCCCCATCCCTTCCCCCAAAGGATTCCCCCCCAGGAAAATTCGATCGTCCGGAGGAGTATCTAATGGATATCAATAGGTTGACCGAGAAAGCGCAAGAGGCTTTGCGCGCGGCGCAGAGTGAGGCCACAAGGCTGGGCCATCAACAGATCGACGTCGAGCATCTTCTGTTGGCATTGCTTGACCAGGAAGGTGGCCTCGCGAAGTCGATTCTCGACAAGACTGCGGTAGATGCCGAACTTGTGCGCAGTCGTGTCGAAGCTGAGTTGGCTCGTTTGCCCAAGGTGTCGTCAACCACTGGTGGCGCCGGTGATGTCTATATCACAGCTCGCCTCAACCGTCTCCTGGTCCAGGCTGAAGACGAAGCAAAGCAGCTTAAGGATGAATATGTTTCGGTTGAGCATCTGTTGTTGGCGATGGTAGAGGACAAGTCTGGCGCGGCCGGCCGCATTCTGACCGAACTTGGACTCACGCGCGACAAGCTGTTGCAGGCGCTGCGACAAGTGCGCGGTTCGCAGCGGGTTACATCACCAAATCCGGAAGCAACTTATGAAGCGCTCGAACGATACGGGCGCGATCTGACCAAGCTTGCAGCGCAGGGCAAAGTCGATCCAGTTATTGGTCGCGATGAAGAGATCCGGC
>DASTVU010000615.1:0-11074 GCA_035758935.1 Pyrinomonadaceae bacterium
CCCTCCGTGGCCGCCCTCGGTTTAAATCGGGTTCGCGAAACTCGAGACTGTCGATTCTCGAATTCGTGTGTCAACCGAGGGCGGCCACGGAGGGCCGCCCCTACAGTACGTTCTGCAGTATCCATTCTCTCGTCCCGCAACTTGCAATGCTGCGTCGGCAGATGCATTATTTTTCGTCCACCTACTTTCTTCGAGGAGACCCATCATGAAACTGCGGCGCTCTGCAGCTCTGCTGCTGCTCCTGATCTTCATTAGTTCGCCGGCCACACTGCTTGCCCAGCAGACTCAAGCCCCGGCGCCAGACCCAAACGATCCAATCCAGCGCATCAAGGACGAAGGCATGAATCGCTCGCAGGTAATGCAGACTTTGAGTTACCTGAGCGACGTCATTGGCCCACGCCTGACTGCCTCGCCGGGCATGAAGCGCGCAAACGAGTGGACCCGCGATCAATTGACTAAGTGGGGACTTCAAAACGCGCACCTCGAAGCCTGGGGACCTTTCGGTCGTGGCTGGACGTTGAAGAGATTCTCTGCCCAGGTCGTCGAGCCGACGGCGATTCCGTTGATCGCGTATCCGAAAGCATGGTCTCCGGGTTTGGCCACGCCACTGACCTCTGACGTCGTTTACTTCGACGCTAAAACCGAAGCCGACTTCGAGAAGTTCAAAGGCAAGCTCGCCGGAAAGATCGTTTTGACGGCACCACTTCGCGAAGTTGCAGCGCACTTCGAAGCACAGGGCACGCGCTTGAATGAAAAAGACCTGCTTGCACTCGCGGATGCACCCGAACCACGTCCAGGTGGTCGCGGAAACTTCGGCAACAACGCAAACTTCCGAGCGGCGCAGGAACTGGCAAACGCTAAAGTGCGTTTTTTCCAGTCCGAAAACGCCGGTGTGCTAATTGATCCAGGTCGTGGCGATGGCGGCACCATCTTCGTGCAATCGGCTTCCGTGCCGCAGCCGCCACGCGATCCAAACGCGACTGCGCCCGCTTTCGGACGCGGTACGCCGCCATATGACAAGAGTGCGCCAAAGGTAACGCCGCAAGTCGTGGTCGCAGTTGAGCACTACAACCGCATCGTGCGCATGTTGCAGGCAGGCGAGCCCGTGAAAATGACGGTCGATCTTTCCGTTGCCTGGCAGGACGCGGATCTGATGGGCTACAACACGATTGCTGAAATTCCAGGCACTGATCTCAAAGACGAGATCGTGATGTTGGGTGGTCACATGGACTCGTGGCACTCAGGCACGGGCGCCACTGACAACGCTGCGGGTTGTGCGGTTGCGATGGAAGCAGTGCGAATCCTTCAGACACTCGGATTCAAACCACGCCGCACGATTCGAATTGCACTCTGGAGCGGTGAAGAGCAGGGCCTGCTTGGTTCGCGTGCGTATGTTGCTGAACACTTCGGCAGTATGCAGAACCCTGCAACCTCGGCTGCACCTGCAACCGGAGGAGCAAACAACGGGATGGGTGGAAACGGTAATGGAAACGGAACCCCTCCGGCGGGACCAACACTCGTTAAGAAACCTGACTACGAAAACCTGAGTGGCTACTTCAATCTCGATAACGGCACCGGCAAGATCCGCGGTGTGTACCTGCAAGGCAACGAAGCTATTCGTCCGTTGTTCCGGCAGTGGCTCGCTCCGTTCAGAGACATGGGTGCTACCACGCTTTCGATCTCAAACACGGGCGGCACGGACCACCTTGCGTTTGACGGGATCGGTTTGCCGGGATTCCAGTTTATTCAGGATGAGATCGAATACGACACGCGTACACACCACTCAAACCAGGATGTGTTTGATCGTATTCAGGCAGACGACATGAAACAGGCGGCGACGATCATGGCCGCGTTCGTCTACCAGACTGCGATGCGTGATCAGAAACTTCCGCGGAAGCCCGCACCGGGATCGAGATAAACTAACAGCCGTGTAATCCGTGGCTAAAACAGGCCACGGATTAACACGGATTGTTTACAGATTATTGTTTGGCGACGCCGCCACCAGTGAGTACGTAGTCTTTGACGTAGCGGCGTAACTTTTCAAGGTTGGCTCGACGATAGTCCTGGAAATCCTGCGCAATGCCGGCGTCCGGAAGGGCCAGAAGAACGAAAGGCTCGAGCAGTCCTTCCTTTTCGAGCTTTTGCAGAACCTGAAGTGATGGATCGACGTTCTTCGGATCGATCTTCTGATTCTTCAGGGTTTCGATAGCACCCCGCAAAGCAGCAGCTTCCTCTTTCAAGCTGTGGCGATATGCTTTTTCATTCGGATACTGCTTGGCGAATTCTGTTTGCCAACTCGCACGAATGATTCCGTAGGTCATCCATGCCGCCGCGGCGCCACCCTTGTCATTCTTCGTCAAAATATTCGCATCGAGACTGATCGTTGTGCCCTTATCTTTGCTGGTGACGTCTGTAGGAACATCCACTTGCGGATGTGCGAGAGTGATGTGGGCCTTCTCTCCCCAATTCAAAAAGGCTGCGCGCGAGAGGCGGCTATAAGGTTCGGCAAGGTATGATTCAACGAACTTGTCTCCCGCGTCCGTAAGGCGACCCTGCTTCATCAGCGAATCACCCCAGTAGCGATAAGCCGTTTCACGATCCGGGTTCATTGCAATCGCACGCCCGTACCACTCGCCTGCATTAGCGTGATCGGCTGATTTGAAGTAGACGTCGCCGATGAATAGGGCTGCTTCGTAGAGCTTAGGATCGAGGATCAGCGCGCGTTTATACATCTCGAGCGCTTTAGGAAGCTCGCCACTCGCGAAGGCCTGCTCACCTTCGCGCATTGCGTCGTCCACCTCTTTCCTGGTCGAAAATGCGGAGTTGTCTCCGCCACCCTCCGGAACAACTGACTCCAGCATCCATTTCACGAGAGCACTATCGGCTCCCAGTGATTGAGCGCGAAGCAGGAGCTCACGTGCACGCACTCGCGCCTGTTTACGAGCCTCCGGGTCTTTTAGATAGGCCGTTTGCGACGCAGTCATGAGGCCGAGCGCTTCAATCACGTCGCGGTCATCTGGATGGGCGGCAGCAAGCTTCTCAAAGAGCGGCAAGGCTTCGGTGTATTTGACGTCTTTGTAAAGCTGAAAGGCGCGCTTGCGCTCGTCATCCTGTGCGACGACGGTGACCGATAGCGCGAGAAGTAGAGTGCAAAGAATAATCCGTGGGGCTCTGAGCATGGCGCAGAGTCTACCACGGATTTTTCGGATCAAAATACAGATAAATACGGATCAGGGGACTGATCCGTATTCGTCTAGCTTGGGTTGCGTTCCAGCGAAGGTTGGTAAGTTGATGATGTCGATCTTGGTTGAGCCGGTTGTTTCTCAACGTTGGGCAGATGGTCGCCGATAAAGTTTCGTAGCGAAGTAATCAGCGCCGGAAGCACTACGGTTTTCGCTGTCTTAGAAAGCTCCTGCACGATTGCATCGCCGATATTTCCGGCTTCATCGCGAACTTTTTCGAACGCCGGGGTTTGAGCGACTTTCTGGAAGAAGCTCGGTCCCGTATCATGCTTCCCATTATCTTGCCGGGAGCGGATCGACGGCTCAGACGGAACAGTCATCGAGGCATATTGTCTCGACTGTTCGCTGTAACGATCAATCGCCGAGTCGTAATCCGAGCCCTCGCCTTTGGCATATGAAGCAATGCAATAGCCGGTACAGAAACCGACTCCCAACGCCGCTGCGCTCCACGCCACCGGTCGTCTCTTAAACTGCTCACGCCAATCAAGAGTATCTTTAACCGCTTTAACCTGATTTGCTACTGTTTCTTTAATCTCTGTCACTGTACTTGAGATCGAATCGCGCGCCTCACCCATACGACGCTGAAGTTCCTCTTTGGAGGGCTCCTCAGACGTTCGTTCCTCTACGCGAGCCAACCCTAGAGTTCGTTCTTCAGCCATTGTTTATCCTTTCTCAGTTCGTCAACTGTTCTCTGGGGTACCAGATCCTGTTTGGCAAGCCGGTTCTTCATGAGCATCACGACTACCGCGCCCACCAAAACGTAAAAACCACCAGTTACGACAAAGCCGAGCGCGTAACTAGTAGGTTGACTGAAATTTGCTTGAGCGAACAGAGTCGATACAGCGAAAGCGATCGCTACATTCAGCAGTGCAAATCCAACCGTTGCGATCACAGCGCCGATAGCGATCCCTGTTACGCCACGCGCGTAAGCATTTGCCTCTTCTTTGATCTCAACTTTGAATAGAGCAAGCTGCGAATTGAACAGCTGCATTACGTCGTCGCCGAGACGACTGAAGAGATTTGGAAGATTCTCAGTGTCAGTGCGTGTGGCCAGCTCATCAGTCCTGGTCAGACTTGTTTTTGGTGCCGCCATGTTTGTTCACCCCCTGTTCGGGTTGGCAGCCGGCTTAGCGCCGGCCCCGAATAATCAAACCGAGTAACAGACCCGCGGCTGCTGAGATGAGTAGCGCCTGGCCGGGTTTCTGTCGCGCATATTCTTTAGCGTTCTCTGCGAGTTCGCCGAGATCCGCGTTCTGGAGTTCTTTAAATTTGTCGCCGACGACCGAAACTTTATCGCTTACGTAGTCCTTCGCGTAGTTTGCAGCGTCGGTAATTTTCTCCTTGTAGTCGTGTGCAGTTTGTGAAAGTGCGGTTCCGGTACCGGTTCCAGCTGATCCGGTGGTTCCCGTTGTTCCACTTGTTCCTTCGGTGATGCTTCCATTTTCTGGCATGTCAGATTACTCCTTCTAAGAAATAGGAATTTAGCAGATACAGTTGAGCAAGATTTGTGCCGACAGATCACGCGCAAAACCCTCGCATTCCGGCTCACGTCTTGTTGCGAAAGGATACAAACCTCCAACTAAAGGATCGGAACCGTACAACAATCAGGCAACAGGAAATGGGCGCCACATTGGAGTGCGGTGACCTGTCACCGCTTTGGTAAAAATACAAAAGCGCCAACAAGTTGGCGCACTCCAAGGTGCGGCTTGACAGCCTATCAGTTAAGGTGGTAAGTAAGTACTTACTTTACCTAAAGAGGTGGAGAGAACTAAGGAGAGCAATTGAGTAAACAGATAGCAATTGAGGGCGCAGCAGGTAGTGCCCGTATGGCGGGAGAAGAGCGGCGACTGCAAATCCTCGCAGTGGCGGTGAGTCTTTTTTCCCAAAAAGGCTTTCGAGGCACCACGACGAAGGAGATCGCCCAGGCTGCGGGTGTGTCGGAAGCAATGGTTTTTCGACACTTCGCCACCAAAGAGGAACTTTACGCCGCCATTCTCGATCACAAAGCGTGTTCGCATGACGGCTTTGATCCAGCCGAGATGGCGGCCGACGCAATTAAACGTAAAGACGACCGCGCGGTCTTCGAGACACTCGCGCTCGCTGCTTTGAATCATCACGAAAAAGATCCGGAGTTTCAGCGGCTGCTATTGCACTCGGCACTCGAGAAGCACGAGCTCGCGGAAATATTTTTCGACAAGTTTGTGCGCCGTGTTTATGAATTTCTCGGTAGTTACATCCGTGAGCGCCAGCGCGAAGGAGCCTTGATCGAAATCGATCCCGCCCTCGTGGTGCGCAGCTTCATCGGGATGGTGATGCACCACTCGCTCAACAACAATTTGTGGGATCCAACGCGTCGACTAGTGAATATCTCGAACGAAAGCGCGGCAAAACATTTCACTGACATTCTTTTAAATGGAATTACTTCGCCATCGGCAAGGAAGTAAGACAAAAATACAAATGCGATTTCAAGGGAAATTGAGAGTTCTGATTTTGCTTCTGGCGCTCGTCGCTGCGGGGGCTTTTGTGGCCTCGTGTCGTGGCTCGAAGGCTAACGTCAGAAAAGAGGAGCCAAACGCAAACACGCAGCCGGCAGTTGTCGAAGGAGTGACTACTGCTGCAGCAATCAAACGTGAGCTGCCGCGATTCTTCGAAGCGACTGGCAGTCTCGCCGGCGATCAACAGACTGACGTAGCGCCGCAAACCTCGGGCAAAGTCGTTGCCATCGGCGTGGACATCGGCAGTTATGTGAAGCGTGGTCAGATGTTGGTTCGGCTTGATGATGCTGAGTTGAAGCTTCGGGTGGATCAGGCGGCAGCGCAGGTCGAACAGGCAAAAGCCGCAGTGCGGCAGGCTGAAGAGAAAATTGGTTTGCGATCGGGACAGGCGTTTGATCCTAATCGCGTTGCGGAAGTCGCGGCCGCGAAGGTGTCGTTCGATTTGGCCGAGAAGAACCTGAAGCGCGCGGAGAAACTCATCGAGTCGGGCGACGTATCGCGTTCTTTCTACGACGAACAGCGTGCGCGACGCGATCAGTTAAAAGAACAGTACGAAGTTGCACTCGCGCAGGCGCGTCAGAACTACGCTGGGGTCGATGTGGCACGTACCAACGTTGCGAACGCGCAAGCGGCTCTCGCGCTCGCGCGCAAGAGTCTTTCATACGCGATCATTCCTGCACCGATCGATGGTTTTGTGTCGGAGCGGACTGCCGATCTCGGTGAATACGTTTCGCCGCAGCAGAAAGTGGTGACGATTGTGCGTACCAACCCGCTGCGCATTCGGATTGATATACCCGAGCAGGCGATTCCGGAAGTAAAAGTGGGCCAGTCAGTATCGATCACGACAAGCGCATGGCCTGACAAGAATTTCGCAGGGCGTGTCGCACGCATTGCGCCGAATGTTTCGGCAACTTCGCGCACGTTGAATGTTGAAGCCGAGATCGAGAACAGCGGTGGCGCCTTGAAGCCGGGCCAGTTTGCGACTGTGAGAATTTTGCAGGAGCGTGCTGAACCCGCAGTGCTTGTTCCCGCTCGCGCTGTTATCAACGAAGCCGGCGTCAGTCGTGTGTACGTGATCAAAGACGGTCACGCGGAACAGCGTCTCGTGCAAACAGGTCAGACAGATGGCGACTTGATTGAGATCAGAACCGGAGTCGCTGCCGATGAACTGGTTGCCACAAGCAATCTCGAACAGTTGAGTGATGGCATCGCCGTGAAATTATAGATCTTCGAGCTTTGTGCTTTGTGGATTAGGAGCCACGAACAGAACAAAGAACAAAGCACTAAGTACAAAGTACAAAAGAAATGCAAAAGCTTGCTGAAATTTGTGTTCGCCGTCCGGTGTTTGCGACGATGCTGATTCTCAGCCTGACGGTCGTCGGGCTGTTTTCCTACAAGTCGCTGGGCGTCGATCTCTTTCCAAAGATCGACTTGCCGACTATCACTGTAACGGTCGTAAATCCCGGTGCGTCGCCACAGGAGATCGAGACTGAAATCACCGACCAGGTCGAAGGAGCAGTCAACACGATCTCGGGTATCGATGAGCTCCGCTCGACGTCTGTCGAAGGCGTTTCACAAGTCTTCATTACCTTCCTGCTGGAAAAGAATCCAGACGTTGCGGCTCAGGAAGTCAGAAACAAGATCGAACTAATCGTTAACGACCTTCCCGTCACTGCCGAACAGCCAATCGTACAAAAGCTCGATACTGATGCAGCACCTGTTGTTCGTATCGCGGTATCGGCGCCGCGCTCGTTGCGCGAAGTGACCGACGTCGCCGACAAGAAGATCAAGCAGCAGATCGAATCGATCAACGGTGTGGGCGACGTGCAGATCATCGGTGGTCGCCGGCGTGAAATTCAGATCTGGGTTGACCCGGACAAGATGCGCGCTTTCAACGTGACTGTCGCGCAAGTTGCCGATGCTGTGAAGGCACAGAATTTGGAAGTGCCGGGTGGTCGCGTTGACGAAGGCGCGCGCGAATTGACGGTGCGCACGATGGGCCGAATCATCGAGCCCGCTGAATTCAACAATCTCATCGTCGCAAACCGCGGCACATACTCGGTCAAACTCAGCGACATCGGTTACGCCGAAGACGGAGCTGAAGAACCACGCACCGAAGCGCGTTTGAACGGCCAGCCGGCCGTCACTCTGATCGTTTCAAAACAATCGGGACAAAACACGGTCGCAGTTGCAGACGCCGTGAAGGAGCGTTTGGCTGAGATAAGCAAGACATTGCCGCCGGGATTCAAGACCGAAGTCGTAGGCGATCAGTCAATCTTTATTAAAGCGTCGATCGAAGCGATTCAGACCCACCTGATCGAAGGCAGCATTCTCGCGGCGATTGTAGTTTTCGTCTTTTTGTGGAGCTTCCGCTCGACGGTGATCGCGGGTCTCGCAATTCCGACTTCGTTGATCGCCACGTTCGGCCTGATGGCCGCGATGGGTTTCACACTCAATCAGATCACGATGCTTGCGTTGACGTTGATGGTCGGTATCGTAATTGACGACGCGATCGTGGTCCTCGAAAACATCTTTCGCTTTATTGAAGAGAAAGGTGTGCCGCCATTCCAGGCGGCAATTGAGGGTACGAAAGAGATCGGCCTGGCGGTGATGGCCACGACGCTCTCGCTGTTAGCGGTGTTTCTGCCGGTCGGTTTCATGGGCGGTATTGTCGGCCGGTTCATGTCGTCGTTTGGTCTGACTTCATCGTTCGCGATCGCAGTGTCGTTACTGGTGTCGTTCACGCTCACGCCGATGCTCGCGGCCCGTTTGATCAAACGCAGCGATGACGAGAAAGAGCGTGGTCTCGAGCGAAACACTGAACCCGCCGATCATGGTTCGAAAGAATCGCGGTTTTATCGTCCTATCGATCGCACCTACACGAGGCTCTTGACGTGGTCCATGAAGCATCGCTGGGTGATCGTAACTGCCTGTGTGATTGTGATCGTCAGCATCGTGCCGCTCTTCATGTTCGTCGGAAAGAACTTCCTGCCGGTAGACGATCAGGCACAGTTCGAGCTCAACGTGCGTGCGCCTGAAGGTTACTCGCTTCCAGCGACGTCGAACCTTGCCGAACGCATTGCGACTGACGTGCGGAGTTTGCCTGGCGTGACTGACACGCTGACGACGATCGGCGGTGGCCAGCAGGAGCTCGTGAACGTCGCCACCATTTACGTGAAGATGACTCCCATCGAGGAGCGCAAGATCTCGCAGCAGGACTTGATGGTGCGAGCACGAAACGAAGTGCTGGTTAAGTATCAGAAGCTCTATCCGGGACAACTGCGTACGAGTGTGCAGCAGGTTGCGGCAATCTCGGGTGGTGGATTCCGCAACGCGGATATCCAGTATGTTCTGCGTGGTCCGGATCTGAACAAGTTGCAACAGCTTTCCGACACGATGCTGGAGAAGATGAAGACCATTCCGGACGTGGTCGATGCTGACTCAACGCTCATCAGCGGTAAGCCGGAATTACGAGTGATTATCGATCGCGCGCGCGCAGCGGATCTGGGCGTGAGAGTGGGCGATATCGCACAAGCGCTCAATTCACTCGTTGCCGGTCAGAAAGTCTCGACGTTCAACGCCGGAACGGATCAGTACGACGTGCGCGTGCGTGCGGTCGGAGAGTTTCGCACGAGTGTCGAAGGTTTGAAGCGCATGATCGTGTCGTCTGCAAAAGTTGGTTGGGTGAGTCTCGACAATCTCGTGAAGGTCGAAGAGGGAACTGGACCGGCGGCGATCGATCGTTTGAACCGGCAACGACAGGTGATGTTGCTTGGCAACGTCAGACCCGGCGGTTCACAAGCAGCGGTGATTGCGAAGCTGGACCAATTTAAGCAGGAGATGAATATCGATCCTGCTTACTCAACCGGATTGGCTGGACGTTCGAAAGAGCTTGGACGCGCCGGTTATTACTTTGCGCTCGCTTTCATTCTGTCGTTCGTCTTCATGTACATGGTGCTGGCGGCGCAGTTTGAGTCGTTCATTCACCCGGTAACGATTCTGTTAACACTGCCGCTCGCGATTCCGTTTGGCATCCTTTCACTCCTGATGACGGGCCAGACGGTCAACATCTTCTCGGGACTCGGCCTGCTGCTGCTGTTCGGCGTGGTCAAGAAGAACGCGATTCTGCAGATTGATCACACGAACCAGCTACGAGCACGCGGCATGGAACGATTCGAGGCCATCGTGCGTGCAAATCGAGATCGTTTGCGACCGATTCTGATGACGACGATTGCGCTCGTCGCCGGCATGTTGCCGTTAACGATTTCGACTGGTCCAGGTTCGGGTACGAACCGCTCGATCGGCGTGCTGGTAGTCGGCGGTCAGACGCTTTGTTTGTTGCTGACGCTGCTGGCAGTGCCGGTTTTTTATTCACTGTTTGACGATCTGGCGCGCAGTCGAATTTGGGGAATTATTAGAGACGGAGTGCAGGGAACGTTTGGACGTGTCCGGCGAAGAGCTGCAAGCGCTGCTGCTGGGTTGATTTCGAAGCAGTGAGCCACGGATTAACGCGGATTTTTTACGGATAGGTACAGTAATGCTAAAAAGGATTCTGTTATTAATCGTTCTGGTTCTTAGTGTTGACTCGGTTGCGATGTCGCAATCGGAGATGCAGCAGTTGCCGGTGCCCACAATAGCGCCTGAGTATCGTCCGCAACAAAAACCGCTGCCTGAGTTGACTCGCGATGGTGTTGATCTCAATCGCCAGCGTCCCCTTGCGCTGCGTGAAGCGCTCTCGATGGCGCTCGAGAACAACAAAGACATCGAAGTCGCGCGCGAGAATGTGCGGATTGCAGAGTTTGATCTGCTCGGCGCGCAGGGTGTTTACGATCCTCGATTCACCACGCAAGCTTTTTACGAGCGCATCGAGAGTCCCATCTCGAGTTTCCTGAGCGGGGGACAGAACGGTTCGACAACTACCAGTGATTACACCGGCGCGATGCGACTCGAAGGCCAGACGCCGGTTCTCGGCGGCAGCTATCATTTCGACTTCTCCTCGGTGCGGTTGACAACAAACAATCAATTCACCGCGCTGAATCCGCAGTTTCCGACTGCTCTGTCATTCAGCTACACGCAACCACTGTTTCGTGGACTCAAGATCGACAACAGCCGCCGTCAGATTGAGATTGCGCGAAAGAATCTTTCTTTAACGGACGCGCAGTTTCGCCAGCGCGCGATCGATACGATCACAAACGTGCAGCGGGCTTACTGGGATCTCGTCTTTGCCTTGCGTAGTCTACAGGTACAGCGCGATGCAGTTTCAGTAGCGCGCACACAGCTTGAGCATAACAAGCGTCTGGTAAACGAAGGACAACTGGCGCCGATCGACGTTGTAGC
>DASTVU010000616.1:0-11164 GCA_035758935.1 Pyrinomonadaceae bacterium
AATGCGTACAAGGTCCCGCTCACACAGACGCTCGTGCGACGCGCGTTAGCGAAAGCGGCCAATGTTCCGGCTAGCGTTTAGGAGACGATTATGGCAAACGAATCAGTTGAACCACTTCAATCGCCGTTCTGCGGATCGTTGCGTTCGAAGAAGTACTTCATGCTCGATCGGCTCGCGACGAGCGCTGACGAGTATCTCGATGCGGCAAATCACGTCTGGTGCTGCGAGACGCAGGAAGTCATCGGGCCGGACAACCGCCGCGTCGACCCGGAACGCTGCGGCCCCGGACGGGCTTGCTATACATCCGCCATCAAATCTGTGTAAGCTGTGGTTGTATTTTTTCTGGAGGTAAAAGCATGCGAAAAGGATTTTTGATACTCGCAGCGATGTTCGTAGCGGTAAGTGCTCTGGTATTCAGTTCGAGAGCCGAAAGTGTCAGTCTTCGTGGAGATTACGTGGAAGTGCGCACAGCTAGTGTTTTTGCGGGTGCCTGCCACTATAACGGCGAAGTTGTTACCACGGGACGCGATGCGCTCATGGCGTGGAACGTTACTTCCGGAAAATGGCAGGGCGTGGATCTGACGGGCGTGCGGGTACTGGCAATCGTCAGCTCCGAAGCGAATCTCGCAGAAGCGAATGCTGCGCGCCAATCTGAAATCATCATTGACTCCAGCGCGTCACGCACACAGGCATTAGCGGTGACGAATGCACTCAAAGAAAAATACGCGGCGTCGTTAGGCAAGATCGTCGAAGTTCGCAGCGCGCCGATCACGTTCGCACGCAATGGTCGCACTTATGCAGTCGTCACCAACGAGGCTGCGATCAACGTCGAAGCTATGCCGAACGATCTATGCTGCAAGATGCCGAATCTGGTTTGGTACGCTCCACTCGTCGGGCTGGAAAACAGGAAAGTCGGCTATACCTCTAAAGCGCTCTACTCGGGTAAGGTCGTCGGTGAGCCGTGGTCACGCTCCGGCGAGAATAGCGCCTTCTACGGTACTTTCTCTCTGTAAGAATATTAGCCACAGATAAACACGGATTGAAATCGGATTTTTATCCGTGTTATCTATGGCTTAAATAGTTAAGAATGCGGTTGGTAGTCCCTCACAAGATACACTTACAACTGACTTGCCTTTTCGTTGCACGCTGATCTGTGCGCGTCCGTTATAGAGTTGCACTTTGCGCGCCGTTGTCGACGTGCCGAGGTTGTCGATCAATTCACCGTCACCGGCTAATGCGAAGCGCACGAAGTTGCGTGCGTCGAGACACTGAACGCCTTTTGCGTCAACCAGCTTAACTTCGACCCCGTCTCTGATTTCTGCGAGCAATAGCTTCGCAGGCTGGTCCCATTTCTCAGTCTGATACACGAACTTGATCTCATCAGTTATCCCGCCGTTGCCAACAGCACGAATCACATTCTCGCCCTTACGAAACTTCACCAGCCAGCGCAGCCCCGCCGCTGGAAAGTCCTGACTGTTGCGCTTCTTCATCCCGGATGAAACACCGTTCACAAACAACTCTACGGTGGGACAGTTCGAATAAACTTTGACAAGCTTTGATTCGTCAGGCTCGCCCCACCGCACCGGCCACGTATGTCCGT
Organism: Pyrinomonadaceae bacterium; assembly: GCA_035758935.1. Taxonomy (GTDB): domain Bacteria; phylum Acidobacteriota; class Blastocatellia; order Pyrinomonadales; family Pyrinomonadaceae; genus PSRF01. Next base: position 1,601 of record DASTVU010000616.1, read on the forward strand.
AGATATGGACCATCGGCTGCTCAGCCCAGTAAGACTGAAAGACGAAATAGCCTTCCTTCAACGTGAAATCGCGCTCAACGAGTCCCTTCTGATTGACGCGCGGCACCGGATTCCCCGGCCGCAATGTCGTCGCAAAGTCTTTGAATATCCACTGCGCACTGCCGGTCAGCTCGGGCATCGTCTCCTGCTCTTTCAAGTGCCAGTCAAAAACATTGCATATGTACGTCTCCGACCAATCGCCTTCCTGCGGCGCGCGTGCGAACACCTGGTCCATCGCTTCGGAATGCCGGCGCGCGTGACTGTCGCCGCCCCATTCCATGTGCAGAAAGTGATTGACCTTCTTGATCTCTGCGAGCGTTCGCGATTTGTATTCGGTGTAACGACCCTGGTACCAACCCGACCAGATCGATGGCGAGTAAACATCCACGACGTCTTTGCAAAAGTCGCAACGCCGGATGGCAGTCTTTCGCGTCGGATCGAGCGTGTGTGCTAGCGTGTTGAGCTCGATCATAAACGCGCGAATCCGGTCTTTATCAAAGTATTCGAAATCGCCGGGCCAATCGTTCTCGTTTCCGAGACCCCAGATAATCACAGATGGATGATTGCGATGTTGATCGATCATATTCCGCAACATGCGACGTGCCTGCTCTTTGTATTGTTCGCCGCCGAGACCGCCGCGACACCACGGAATTTCTTCCCATACAAGCAAGCCCAGTTCGTCGCACAGATCCAGTATTGTGCGCGACTGTTGAAAATGTCCGAGACGGACGAAATTTGCACCGAGATCTTTGATTAGCCGCATCTCTTTGCGCATGAGTTCTTCGGTCATCGCCGCCGCAACGCCGGCGTGATCTTCGTGACGCTGAGTGCCACGGATTAACAGTCGTTCGCCGTTGAGTTTGAATGGTCCATTCTTGATGAACTCAAACGAGCGCACGCCAAATGTTTGCCCGATCCGCGACGCTCCATGCTCACTGTTTATTTCTGCAACGCAGAAGTACAACGAAGGGCGTTTTGGCGACCAACGCGCCGGCGACTCGATCGTGAAAGTGAACAGATCGACAGTCCCGGTCCATGGCTTGAGCGTTGTCGATCCGGAGTGGACAAGCTGATTATTCGGATCACGTACTTTAAGGCTCAGCTCGAGCGTTTCCTTTATCTCAGATGGATTGTAAAGCCGGGCCCGAACAATAACTTTCGCCTTTCCGTTTGGGAGTAATTCAGCCACCACATGCAGTCGCTCGATCGAAATCACTGGTAAGTAAACCAGGTTCACATAACGATAAAGGCCGCCGTATAGATTGAAGTCGCTCAGATTGGAGGGAATCATCTCCAGGTCGCGCGAGTTGTCGCACATCACTGCTACAGGGAGCGGCGCGATCTCGCCCATGATCTTCGGGCGTTGATTCACCTGGTCAGTAATGTCGATTGTGAACTCATCGTAGCCACCCACATGCGAACCAACCTTATCCGTGTGAATGAACACCTCACTCTTTTGTCCGGTCCCTTCGAAATGCAAGAGCGTGCGACCCATCGGGTATGGGTTCTTCACCTCTACTCTCGTTCGATACCAACCAGGGCCCTGGTAATACGGTACGTCGGGATCTACAGAATCGGAGGCATTGAAACAGTGAGGCACCTCAACCTTGGTCCAAACGTTCGCGTCGTCATTAGCTTTACGCCACGCTTCCCAGGGACCACCCAGATTGCCCCGGCGGTACTCCCACTTCGTAATTCGCTCCGAGTGTATGTAGTTTGCAGAAGTTTCATAAGCGAGGTGAGAAACAGGCTTGCCGAGCAGAGTGCCACCTGCGAGCGCGATTGATGTCGATTTCAGAAATGATCGTCGCGTGATGCGTTTCATTCTTGAGCAACGGATTATACGGATAAAAATCCGGATTTCATCCGTTAAATCCGTGGTTAAATACGACCTATGAACCCATACCTGACATTCATCGCACTGATCTTTCTGTTTCAAAACGGCAATCTCGATCTCCGCAAGACCGCTCTCAAATCAACCACACCATCCGACGAAATCGTTCGTCTCGACATCAACAACGACGGCAAGCCGGATATTCTCGAGCGTTGGTGGAACGACAAACGTGTTCGCTGGCTTGATGAAAATGGCGACATGCTTCCGACAGATTCGCGTGGCGATCAGGTCGCCGACGTGATGCAGATCGACAAGAACGGCGACGGGATCTACGACAGCGCAACTGACATCAACATCAAGTGGGCTGACAACGACGGCGACGGGCAGGCCGATCTCCAGGCCTTCGTAACGCAAGGTCGCGAGTGGGCGGACGGAAAATATAATCCCGGCGAATCGCATTGGATGGTCTTCATCGACGTCGAAAAAGATGGTGTACTCGGATGGATCGACTGGCAAAACTATGATTTCGGCAACGACAACTGGGGTTACACAGGCGTCACCGATTGGCTGCCCGATTACAATGGCAACGCGATTTTTCTGAAGGTCCATCGCCCACCGCAGTCCCTCCCCGATCCGCGTCTGAACTGGGAAAACCCCTTTGATTTCTTCGACTTTGACGGCGACGGCGCCAGCGAAATGGCGATCCGGTGGCTCGATCCAGTACCGCCGCTCGATAAAGACGTAACGAAGCTGACAGGCGTGTTGAGTGAAGCGTTTGCGACGTTCGATCTCGATAATGATTCCACGAAAGGCAATGAGACTGACTACGACATGTCGCTTCGCGGTGCAGGTGGACCAGGCATTCCGTACCGGCAGTATGTACACAAGTATCCCGCGCTCAAAGGCAATCCGAAATTTGACGCGTGTTTTGAGTGGAACAACTGGCGCAAGATCGATGAGCTGATGTACATGCCGCACGAGAAGAGCTACGACTCGTTCTTCACGGCGCGTTGGACAACGATGTATTTCGTGTTTGATGAAGACGACGACGATCATCGCTGGGAACGCGTCGAGATGTATTATCCGATGCACGGCTTTGGTGGTCCAAAGGAGATCGATCTTTATTCCACGAAAAAGTGGCGTCGCAGCAACTATGCGGAATTGGCGATGGTAGGTCCAAATGAACGCCCCGGAATCTCGGGTCATCCGCAAGCTGATTCACTCGGCGATCGTGGAGAGTTTGACGAAGACAATTCCGGTGGTGGCAAGCTCTATGTCGGCATTTTCGATCGCAAGTTGCACCTGGCGGGCGCTGAGTGGGGCGCATGGACTGTCGACAGGAACGGTGAATATCACGGCGGCAATAAGACTCCTTCGCCGAAGCCTCTCGCTACAAAAGTTGAAGAGGTCGTGAAATATACGGACACGGATCAGAACGGATTCTTAGACACGATTGAGTACGATTATGACGGGGATCGGACCATCGATCTGCGTGTTTCTTTGCTCGACTATAAAACCGCGAGCAATCCGCATCCGGACGTCGTGCCTTTGATCGACACTCACAAGGAAGGATGGAAGGGTCTCAACACTCTGTTTGGCCAGATCGCGAACCAATCGTTTCAGGAAGGACTGATGGTCTACCGCGCCGCCTGGAAACGCGGCTTAACCACACCTGAAATCGACAAGCTCGCTTCCGCTTCAGCCATTGGCGAACGCTACGATCACGGTTACTGGTTGAAGGAGAAGATCTTCCGTCTTGTCCGCGCCAGAGTTCGGGGAACCGCCCTGGAAAAAGATCTCACCCGGCTCTACTACACCGGCCAATTCGCGGAATACGCCCGCCGCATCTCAGAAGTGCCGGGAATTTAGCCACGGATAAACACGGATTTCCACAGATCTGCGTAAATCCGTGTCAATCCGTGGCAAATTAACATTACTTATCTTTCTATAAAGATTATAGCTTTGACTATTGGCCCATCCCTCCGTAGCATCCTCATTTGCTTGCCCACAGGAGGGGTACCCCATGCCACAAAACAGAGTCAGCATTTTTGATACAACCTTGCGCGACGGCGAACAGTCGCCAGGCTGCTCAATGAACCTGACAGAGAAGGTCCGGATGGCTAAAAAGCTCCAGGATCTCGGGGTCGACATCATTGAAGCAGGCTTTCCGATTGCCTCGGAAGGTGACTTTGCGGCGGTTCGGGGCGTTGCGGCCCAGTGCCGGAACGTCAAAGTTGCTGCGCTCTGTCGAACGTCGGAACAGGATGTGGCCCGTGCTGCCGACGCTTTGAAGTACGCTGCTCATCCACGAATCCACACCTTCTGTGCAACCTCCGACATCCATCTCGAACACAAGCTGAAGAAAACGCGGGCTGAAGTGATCGAAATGACGCGAGCGGCAGTTCGTCAGGCACGCAGCCACGCCGAGGACGTCGAGTTTTCAGCCGAAGACGCGACGCGCAGCGATATCGATTACTTGTGTGAAGTGCTTGACGCGGCGGTCGATGCGGGCGCGTCAGTGCTCAACGTTCCGGATACGGTTGGGTACACGACTCCGATGGAGTACATGAACCTGGTCCAACAGGTCCGCGAGCGAGTTGTTCGAGATCGAGACGTCATTATCAGTGTTCACTGTCACAACGATCTCGGTTTGGCTGTTGCAAACAGTCTGGCAGCAATTGAAGCAGGAGCACGACAAGTTGAGTGCACGATCAATGGCATCGGCGAGCGAGCAGGCAATGCGTCGCTCGAAGAGATCGTGATGGCACTGCGGGTGCGCGCAGATCGTCTGCCGTTTGAGACGAGCATCGATACGACTGAGCTATATTCTACGAGCCAACTGCTTTCGAGTATCGTGGGCTTTGATGTGCAGCCGAATAAAGCGATTGTCGGACGTAATGCTTTCGCACACGAGGCCGGCATTCATCAGCACGGCGTAATTAACAATCCGCTTTGCTACGAGATCATGACTCCGGAGTCGGTCGGCGTGCCGGCTAACTCGCTCGTGTTGGGTAAACACTCAGGTCGTCATGCCCTGGCTCTTCGGTACGCAGAATTGGGTTACCACATCACTTCAACAGAGCTCGAAATGGCCTACAGAGGTTTTACCGATCTTGCAGATCGCAAGAAGCGCGTCTATGACCAGGATTTGATTTCGTTGCTCTCAGACAAGGCTGTCGGCGCAGCCGCCTAACAAAGTTTTAGACAGGATTTACAAGATATATGCGAGTTAAGATCACTACACTCCCGGGCGATGGGATTGGACCAGAAGTCACTAAAGAAGCAATCACAGTACTGCAAGCAGTCGCAGCAATTCACGGATATCGATTTGATTTTGAAGAGCACGCCATCGGTGGCGTTGCGATCAAAAAGTTCGGATCGCCTTTGCCGCGAACGACGCTCGATGCGTGTCTCGCTTCCGACGCTGTATTGCTCGGAGCCGTAGGAGCGGCGGAATACGATCGACTGCCGCCGAATCAACGACCGGAAGCAGGACTGTTGCTGTTGCGAAGCGCACTCGGCGGTTACGCGAATCTCCGTCCGGCAATTTCCTATTCATCGATTGCAGGCTGTTCTCCGGTGCGCCCTGAAGTCGCACGCGGTACAGACATTCTGATCGTTCGCGAATTGCTCGGCGGTCTTTACTTTGGCGAGCCGAGAGGAATCGACACGAGCAACGGAACTACGGTCGCACGCAACACGATGCGTTACTCGGTCGAAGAGATTGAGCGTGTCGCACGAGTGGCATTTGAAGCGGCTCGCAAACGTCGCGGCAAAGTGACGTCTGTAGATAAAGCAAACGTGCTCGAGACGTCACAACTCTGGCGTCAGACTGTGATTCGCATTTCGCAGGATTATCCGGACGTCTTACTCGAACATCTTTACGTCGATGCTTGCGCGATGCACTTGATCGCAAATCCGCGTCGCTTCGACGTGTTGTTAACCGAGAATCTTTTCGGTGACATTCTTTCTGACGAAGCCGCGGTGATTAGTGGCTCGTTGGGAATGCTGGCGTCAGCAACAATCGGCGGAGAAGTCGGGCTGTACGAACCGGTTCACGGTTCGGCGCCCGACATCGCCGGTCACGGAAGCGCGAATCCGTGCGGTGCGGTCGCGTCGGCAGCGATGATGTTGCGACATTCGTTCGGTCTCGAGCAGGAAGCGAACGACATCGAACTGGCGATTAACGACGTGCTCGAAGCAGGCTATCGCACTCCTGACATTGCCGAGGGAACCGGCGGCTACGTCGTCACGACGAGCGAATTCGGCGAACTGATCTGCCAGGCCGTGACAGAGATCGCTGATATGCGTCATGCGTATCACGCTGTTTAGTGCTTTTTACTTTGCGCTTTGTACTTTGTGCGTATAAGTTATCTCGACTCAGGAACTAAGTACTAAGCACAAAGTACAAAGCACTATGTCCACTTTATTCGAGAAACTCTGGCGAGCGCACGTTGTGCGTGAAGCGCGTGGCGAGCCCACGCTCCTCTACATCGATCTACATCTCATCCATGAGGTGACGTCGCCGCAGGCGTTTGAGGGTTTGCGCCAGGCAGGTCGAAAAGTAAGACGCCCGGATCTTACCTTCGGCACTGTCGATCACAACGTACCCACTACTGATCGCAGTCTTCCCATCGCGGACGTGACCGCGGCTAATCAAGTCGAGACACTACGTCGCAACTGCAAAGAGTTTGGCATTCAACTCTTCGATATTCATTCACCCGAACAAGGCATCGTTCACGTCATTGGACCAGAGCTTGGGCTCACGCGCCCTGGGATGACGATCGTTTGTGGCGATAGTCACACGAGCACTCACGGCGCTTTCGGTTCGCTCGCGTTTGGCATCGGCACAAGCGAAGTCGAGCACGTGCTGGCAACGCAGTGTCTACCGCAAAACAAACCGCTCACGATGAAAGTGCAAACGCGCGGTTTACTGCCGGAAGGTGTCACCGCGAAAGATCTCGCGCTCGCCATCATCGGCAAGATCGGCACTGACGGCGCTACCGGCTACACGATCGAGTATGCAGGCGACGCCGTGCGCGCTCTGTCGATGGAAGGACGAATGACGCTGTGCAACATGAGCATCGAGGCGGGTGCGCGCGCGGGCATGATCGCGCCGGATGAAACCACGTTTGCATATCTTAAAGGCCGACGCTTTGCCCCCACCGTTGAGGCATGGGAAGAGGCTGTCAGTTACTGGAGAACGCTGAAGAGCGACGATGATGCAGTGTTCGATCGAGTGGTTGAGATCGATGCGGCACAACTCGAGCCGTTTGTGACGTGGGGCACGAGTCCAGGCATGGTTGTGCCGGTGACGAGTTTTATTCCGGATCCCGCGGAAGCGAAGAGTGCGGCGGACAGGCAAGCGGCTGAGCGAGCGCTTGAGTACATGGCACTCAAGCCGCGTACGAGTATTCAGGATATCTCGATCGATCGTGCGTTCATTGGTTCGTGTACGAATGCTCGCATTGAGGATTTGCGAGCGGCGGCACGCGTGGTGAAGGGTTACCGAGTTAGCTCGTCGGTGAGCGCGATGGTTGTGCCCGGGTCGCAGGACATTAAAAAAGCCGCGGAGCGCGAAGGGCTCGATCGCATTTTCAATGAAGCTGGTTTTGAATGGCGCGAGGCGGGGTGTTCGATGTGTTTGGGGATGAACGCCGACATACTCCAGCCGGGCGAACGCTGCGCGTCGACGAGTAATAGAAACTTCGAAGGACGACAGGGACGCGGGGGGCGCACGCATCTTGTCAGTCCGATGATGGCGGCGGCGGCGGCGATCAAGGGGCACTTCACGGATGTGCGTGAGTGGGAGTTTAAGTAACTTGTGTTTTGTACTTTGTACTTAGTGCTTGGTACTTTGTGCCCCTGTACAACCCGACACTAAGAACAAAGTACAAAGCACTAAGTACAAAAAATTATGAACCCGTTTCGCAAACACACAGGACTCGTGGCACCACTCGACCGCGCGAATGTCGATACGGACCAGATTATTCCGAAGCAGTTTCTCAAACGTATCGAGCGTACGGGTTTCGGTGAGTTTCTGTTTTACGATTGGCGCTACTTGCCTGATGGTCAGCCAAACCCGTCTTTCGTGCTGAATGAGCCTCGTTATAAAGGCGCATCGATACTCGTTGCTGACAAAAATTTCGGCTGCGGTTCGTCACGGGAACATGCCCCGTGGGCGCTGAGTGAATACGGCTTTCGAGTGATCATCGCGCCATCATTTGCCGACATCTTCGCGAATAACTGTTTCAAGAATGGCATGCTGCCGATCACGCTGACTGCCGAGCAGGTTCAGGAGATCATGCGCCGCGCGCAACAGCAACAGGGCTACGAGTTGACAGTGGATCTCGAACGGCAGACCATCGACGATTCACAGGGTTTGTCGATTCTGTTTGTAGTCAGTGAGTTTCAACGGTATTGCTTGTTGGAAGGGTTGGATGATATCGGGCTCACAATGAGACATGAAGACGCGATTCGGGCGTATGAGTTAAGCCACGGCTGAACGCGGGTTATTTACTGATTACGTCGATTTCGCTGTAGAACGTGTTGCCCCAGTTGTCGTAGAGCTCGGTGACGTAGACGTCGAAGAGCAGGTAACGATACTTTCCTACATCTGACACGCTTGCAGCGTACTGACCGCCGTCGTCGCCTTTGTCAGGAAGCGTGCTCACGAGAGCAATCAGTTTCCAGCCACCACTCGCCGGATCAACTCCACGCTTAGGATCTAAATTCAAATTAGACTCGGTTCCCTCTGCTCCGTAAACTTTGTACAACTGTGGACCACGCGAGTTTGGGTGCCACGAGTACGAGTTGATGCGAGCGATCTCGATCGACGTTGTGAAGTCCATGCGGAAGCGCCCGCCCGTGCTTCCGGCTCTGAAGTAAACATTCCCACCGGGCTCGTCTTCATCTTGCGGCACACGCCCGTCGATTAATGTCGCAAGTGATCCGCTTCCCCCGTCAAGATCTCCGTCGATTAACGTCAACTTCGCACTTGCGGCGGCGTCGTCCTTCGCCGGTGAGGCGATGTTTCTAAACTTGAACTCGCGAGTCGCGACATCATTGGCGTTGTGCTCAAACGTAACGCGAGCATCCACAAACGAAAGCACAATCAATAAGAGAACGGATATCATCTGTGTAAACTGTGGATTGAAAAACGAAAGACGGTTGTTTGTTTATAATCCTCGCCTGGTCGAAGCACGGTCGAGGGGAAACTCGAATGATTAGGAGCGTCCGGAAAGTGTTGCGGCTCCAAACATAGCCCCGCGTACTTCACGTAAACGACACCGTTTCGTCCGACAAGACTGCCGTCGAGAAAATTTCCGGAGTAAAACTGCATGCCCGGCTGCGTTGTAAGTACCTCAAGAACACGACCCGTGTTCGACTCGTACAGACGTCCCGCAGATCTCAACGAACCATCGTAATCGTTCACGACAAAATTGTGATCGTAGCCACCGGTAAAACCAAGCTGATCGTACTCGTCAGTGATTTCCGAACCGATGGCTTTGCCTTTGCGGAAATCCATCGGCGTCCCTTCGACTGATCGAATCTCACCAGTCGGAATCAGATCCTTACTGACAGGCGTGAAACTATCTGCATTCAGCGTTAACTGATGGTCCAGGATTGTACCTTCGCCTCGAAGATTGAAGTAAGAATGATTCGTCAGGTTGACGAGCGTGTCGCGATCA